>JAISDQ010000155.1 GCA_031264605.1 Synergistaceae bacterium
TGTCGCCGAGAAGTTTTGGGAACGCTGTTGAACCGGCGTCGGGAGGCGTCCATTCGAACCATTCGCCGTTACCTTTGAAGTAAGCCTCCGCCAGTTCGACGTTCTTCTGGATGATTTTCCGGTTGCGCAGCGTTATCTCCTGGATGTTACGGAAGAATATTATCGCCAGTATCTCGGACGCCGCGTTTGGACAGAGCGATATGTAATCTTTGTAGGCCAGGAAATCGGACAGCACGGTATCGTTTTGCGAGACTATCCATCCCACGCCCAAGCCCGCGAATCCGTTGCGCGTGAGCCCTCCCACCGAAACGGCGCGGGGATAGACGTCCGCCATCGAGGATATTGTCGCGCCGGGATCGCGTTCGAGGCCGCGGTGACTTTCCTCGCTGAATACCCACGTCCCCATCTTATCCGCTATCTGTGCTATCCGGTACAGTTCCGTCTGCACGGGAGCGTATCCGGTGGGGTTATTTGGTATATTCATTATTATCATCTTTGTCTTCGGCGAAATGGCCCCGTTCAAAAATTCCACGTCAATCTTCCAACCCCAATCGGTCGCCTCCAGTTTCCACGGAATGACTTTGCAGCCGATCGCCCTGGGTATTTCATGAAGCGAGGGCATCGCGGGCTCCATCACTATCACTTCATCACCCGCGCCGAGTATCGAGTTCAGAACTATAAACGTCCCCTCCTCGGGGGTTGTTTCGATAACGTCTTCCGGGCCGATTTTTTTGTACCTGCGGGATATGGCCGCCCTCAATTTGGGATGCCCGCGGAAATCAGTGTGGCCGACATGGAGGTTTTCCCACATTTTAAGACATTCGTCATCAGCGCGTTCGAGAAGGTATTTCATATCGAATCCCTGACACGTGGAATCGCTCAACCCTAAATCAATGTTCTTATCGCTTCGGGCAAATAATCTTTCCACCTTGAACTCATTCAATTTCATGGAATTTCCCCCTTTGCTCCGTCAGCTTTATATTTAGCGGTAATAGTCAACCCCTTTACGCGTCAAGTATATATCACATAATTCGTTTTTTTCAATGAGGCTTTTACCTTAATCCGCGGACAAACGTCGCCGCATGCCGCGCGCCGGCGGCTCGCTGATTCCGTGACGCGATGTTTCTCAAAGCTCGCGGAGGGCTGTTTCCATAAGGCTCAGCAGATCATTCTCTATCTCTTCGTCGTAGATTCCATTGTGGAAATCTTCCCAAATCGAGTCGCGTTCCTCGTCGGAGGTCGCGTTTGCTATCAGGCCGGTCACTTTCGACGGCGTTTCTATATAAGCGCCGTCCAGGACTTTGCCGTCGGGGCGCAGGACGAAAATCGCCGGCATGTTGGTCCGCCCGGCGCGGGCCCCGATGAATTCGCGGGCTCCCGTCACGCCGTTCCTCGGCATATATCTGGCCGTCACATAAGGATTGACGCGCGACGCCGTTTCGGTGAAAGGATACGCCGCCTTGCAGTCGGGGCAATAGGTCATGCCAATCATGAGCAAGACCAGCGGACGGTCGATTTTTTTAACACCCTCGATGAATTTCTCCGAGACTTCGCACGAACGCATCCGCTCTTCTATGTCGTTTATATATTGTTCTTCTCCGCTTCTCTTGTATTCCGCGAAACTGATCGTGGCTTTCAAATTGACCCTTCCCGCGTCGGACGAGAAAATAACGTCTTTGCCGAAAGACGCTAACGCTTTCCCGGCAAACGAAAGCGATAACACGAATATAAACGCCGCTGTGAAACGATACATTTTATTCAACCTCTTTCCATATCAATATACAAGTATTTTACCAAAAATATCGGAAAATCGTCATGGGCAAATAATGTCCTATAATTATGATAACATCACAAATTTTAGCTTGATATTTTGTAAAACATCTGTTCACGGGCGCGAATATTTGCGCTAGAATAATCGCTCGGTAACGCCGCGAAAAAACGCGCGTCGAAATGGGGACTCGGTAATGGTTTTGCGAAAGGCGATATTCGAAGGTCGGTAAAATGCCTTTATGGGGTTTCCTCGTCTCTCTTCTGGTGGCTTTCATGTGGGCGGTCTCCCCCATCCTGCAGAAAGAAGGTTTGAAATACAGCACGCCCAATGAAATACCGGCTGTGCGGTCGATATCCTTTTTCCTGGTGATGGCCGTTTTGATGTTGGCGACGCAGCCCGGCGAAATGCCGTTCATGACTCCGAAACTTTTCGGCGGACTGCTTGTGAGCGTGGCGCTCTCCACCATGATGGGCGATCTGTTCTTCGCCATATCTATAAATAAAATCGGCGCTTCGCTAGCAGTGTCGATCAGCTCTTCGTATCCGCTGATAGCGGCCATAGTGTCAATCTTCGCGCTTCACGAACATGTAAAGCCTCTCGTATGGTTCGGCACTTTTTTTATCGTCTTGGGGATCGTCATCATAAAATCGGACGCCTCGCGTCAGGAAAAAATGAAAACCGGCTTTGTCGTCGAGGGTTTCGATGAAATGCTCAAAAGAAGAGCCGATACGAGAAAGGGTATACTGTTTGCTTCCGCTTCCGCGTTGTGCTCCGGGATCAACATACCAATTTTGAAGTTGCTGATGGACAAGGGTGGGTGGAATCCGACCGAAAGTTATTTTCTGCGCGCGGCCGTTTTTTTCTTCATGGCCTGGACCATGCGCGCGATACAGCGCCGCTTCGCCCCTTCGTCCATAAAGGACCTCGAAAAACTGCCTGTTTCGACATGGATATATTTTCTCGCGAGCGGCGTCGTGGGAATCGCGCTGAGCGGCGTGCTGTTCGGCGCATGTATAGTACGGTTTCCCGTTTCGGTGGTGACGCCGATAACAGCGTCAAGTCCGTTCATGACCGTAATACTGTCGCGAATATTCCTCAAGGAACATCTTTCGCGCGTTCAAAGCGTCGGGATCGCGCTTGTGATCGCGGGTTCGATATCCGTCAGCCTGTGACGTCGAGTTTGTGGCTGGGGCCGGTTTGACGCGGGATATTGATTCCCTGCGCGGCGTCGATCTCATGACTTGGCAATAAGGGCTCAGTCATGACTACAGGCAGGCCTTGCACGATCGACACCACCGCGTCATGAATTATGTTCAGCGTTTCGGGCGACAGGTATTCTCTTTCCGCGGGGGGACGCGTCTCCCCTTTCAGCGCGTACCAGTCGTCCAGTATGGATTCGACGCCGTCCATGAATTCGACTGAAGCCTCCGCGAACATGCGTTCGTAATACTCGACCAAATCCTGATTATCGTTGGATTTCGCCGTTTCTATCCTGTTGGTGAGAGTATCGAGCCTCACTATGAGTTTGTCCGTATTCCGGGCTGTGTTCTTTATCCTCTCCTCCGCTTCCTCGTTGAGCGCCATTAAATCGCCTCCCCTTTGACGAATTTCAGAATATCCTCCGCTATTTTCCCCGAAGCTCCCCTCTCGTGGGTGCATTCGAGGAAAGCCCGCGAAATCTCCTTTAGCTTTTCGGGTGATTCGAGAAGCCCTATCGCCATGCGCGCCACCACGTGAGGGTTCAAGATACCCCTTATTTCAGGCGCTATCATACGCCCGGCGATTATATTGGGCAGCGACAAAACGCTTGTTTTCTCGTTCATTCTTTTGATATAAGCCCGTTTCAAACGCTTGAACCCTGGGAAAGATGGGGGGATGATCCCCATAAGTCCGTCGAGGGGAAATTCATCCGCCCTGTCTAGCGGCAGCACCATTATGAACGGGACAAAAAGCGCCGCGGCCTGCAGGTTGTTTGTCCCCGGCACGGCGAGAGCCAATTTTGAACAATTCAGAGCTTCGAGCGTCATATTTCTGACGACGAGCGCTGTCCGTCCCGGGGCGATGTCAATCTCCCTGACCCTGTTTTCCCCCCGCCAGCTTATTCCCGATTCGGCGAGGGCTTTTTGAATCAGTTCCTCCCGCACGGTGGGAGCGAGAGGAAAAATTACGCGCAAATCAGGAAAACGCGCGGCTACGATTTGCGAAACCCTGACGAAAAGGCCGATGCTTCCCGTGTACTCGATCGGCCTGCTGCCGGTGAGACAGGCAATTATCGGAACGTCGGGAGGCAAACCGAGAAATTCTCTCGTCTCCTCCTCCGTTTCATTCAAAACCACGCTGTCGAGCGCGATGTCGCCCACTATCCTGCAGCGCCGTTCGGCGACTCCCCCGCTTTTCAGGCGTTCCGCCGATTTAGCGTCCGCGGTGAAATACCTGTCGACGAAAAATTTCCATCTGGGGCGGGAAGCGTAAACCCACAGCGGGCATTTTATGATTTTAGACAGATAGACCGAAAAAGCGACGTCCCCTCCGAGATGCAGCAAAAGGCGTTTCCCGGCGATTCCGCCTGGCGCTCTCTTCAGCTCTTTTATACGTCTCCAAGGCAGGCATCTGTCCGCTCCGCTCTCCGAAGCGAGCGCCATTTCCTCCCCGCTCGCGTACTGGCAGGGCAAAAGGACTACCGTTATCCTGCAACGCCATATTTTCGCGCGCAGTTCCCTGATTATGGGAACCGAGCGCCCTGAAATTTCCCCCGGCGAATTTGCCGTTATGAAAATATCCGCTGATATATCGTCAGGCTGAATGGACATTCGAAGGCCCCGCCGGCTTTTCAGCGCGGCCAGTAAGGGTTGAGTCTCCGTTCCTCGCCCAAAACGGTCGACGGTCCGTGTCCCGGATAAACCGGAAGCGAATCCGGAAGCGGGTCCAGTTTTTTCAAGGATTCAACGAGTGTGGCTTCATCCCCTCCCGGCAGGTCTGTTCGCCCGACGCTGCGCGCGAACAGCGTGTCGCCCGAGATGAGCAGAGCGTCAGGCCCGTCGGTGAAATAGAAACAGCACCCGCCTTTCGTATGTCCGGGAGTATGGATGATTTCGATTTTCATGCCGCCGATTTGTATGGAGTCGCCGTCAGAGACGAGCGAATCGGCCGGTTTGAATTCGGAGGGGAGCCCCATCATCGCGGACAGATTTTTCGACGCGCTCACAAGACAGCCGGCGTCATCGGCATGGACGCAAACTCCCCCGGCCGAAAGCGCCCTTACCTCCCCGAGTCCCATGATATGATCGCCGTGACCGTGCGTCAGCATTATACGCGCGACGCGCAGGCCGTTTCGTTCGATGTACGAGATCACGTCTTTCATGGGGCCGCCCGGATCCACAACCACGGCGTCTTTTTGTTCGTTCGAGACCACATAACAGTTGGTCCATAGTTCGCCGACCGGAAAACGTTCGATTTTCATGCGTAAAACCTCCGTCATTTGCGCGGCATATCTGTCGCCGTGTCCAGGATTATGGTCACAGGCCCCTCGTTTACTATTTCCACTGTCATATCCGCGCCGAATATCCCCGTCCGCGCCGTGATTCCACGTTCGGCCACGCGTTTCGCGAACGATTCGTAAAGGGCTTTGGCGGCGTCCGGCGAAGCGGCTCCCGTAAAGGACGGACGCCGGCCCTTGCGGCAGTCGGCGTATAGCGTGAACTGCGATATGATTAGCGCCGCGCCGCCGGTTTCGAGAAGGGATTTGTTCATTTTTCCGTCCCGATCCTCGAATACGCGCAGGTC
>JAISDQ010000213.1 GCA_031264605.1 Synergistaceae bacterium
CTCCCGGCCCTGATGCAGTCGCCGCCGGGACAGTCGGCGGAGATCATCGCCACTCCTCCCGCCGCGGATATGGCGTTATATCCCTCGGGCCCTCTGAATTCCAATATTTCGGGGACATCGCGGAGCGGCGCGCGAAATTCCGTTTTTCCACCGCGGACGACTTCGAGTGTCATTTCTTCGCCGCCTCGCCGGGCAAACAGGGCGTACGCGCAGGAGATCGCGAAGATCAGGGCCAAAATAGCGTACAGCGCCGGGTCGTACCGTTTCATGGCGCGTTATCGCGCGTCGTAAAATTCCACGGGAGCTTCGCTCGCCGACGGCTGAAGCATACCTTCAAGACCGGCGGTAGCCGTGATTCTGTAAGCGTCCGCGCGCCGCGCGCCGCGCGAGACGAAAACGGCGTCGCAGCCGGGAATTATGGATAAGAGCCGAAGCGCCTCGCGCTCGCCCATAACCATGAACGCGGTGGACAGGGCGTCGGCCTGCGCCGGGTCGTTAGACACAACGGTCACGGATTCGAGTTCGCCGTCCACGGGACGGCCTGTCTCTGGGACGAATATATGAGTGTAGCGCCGGCCGCCGACCTCGCGGAACCGCTCGTAAACTCCTGCGGTTATCACAGCGCCCTCGCTGATATCCAGCACGCATATCGGCGCGCCCCTCGGTTTCGCGGGGTGCTGGATACCCACGCGCCAGGGCGCGCGCTCGGTCTCGCCGCGCTCGGCCCTTCCGCCCATGGCCACAACGTTGCCCCCGAGATCGATGAGCGCGGACGTGATTCCCTTTTCCCTCAGATAGTCGCGCACCGCCGCCGACGCATAGCCTTTGGCTATGCCGCCCAGATCTACCGACCCGCCCGGGATGTCAAGAAAAGCCCCGTCCGGGGCGGATAACAGGAGTTTCCTGAAACCGGTTTTCCGGACGGCCTCCGTTATTTCGCCGTCCTCGGGAATTTTGCCGTCGGCGAGCCTCCGTTGCCAAAGAAGCGTCAAAGCACCGACTGTCGGATCGAACGCCCCGCCTGTGAGACGCGCCGCGTTTACTGACGACGCGAGCACCGCGTAAGTGTCGCGCGATATCTTTACCCACTCGGCGCCCGACGCGGCGTTGACGGCGGATATCTCCGAATCGGGGTCGCGCATGGAAAATTTTTGCTCCATTTCGTCCAGGAGGCCGAAAGCGCCCTCCAGTATTTCGCCGAGTTCGGCCTCGGATTTCGCGGCGCTCGCGGTCATCCGCACCACGGTATCCATGGACAAGCCGTCGCGCGAGACCGTTCTGCGCGGGTCCATCATCCTTATCGCGAATATTCCGGCAATGCCCGCCACCGAGCAAAATATCAAAAAAAAGTGCCATAAACTGGATTTCTTCATCACGGAACGTCCTCCGAAAGACCGATCGCATTTTGTTCGCGGGCGGCCATTTTGAAGTACAATAACGGCGTCGGCCCACAGTTGAAATAATAGCACCAATTTGGGCGCGGATATGATATGAAGGGGGTAATGAAGATATGGCAAATTCCGAGATGGCCGGACGTCCGGCGCCCAGGGAAATACTCGTGTCAGTTCCAAAACTCGTGTCGGCCTACTACACGGAGGCCCCTTCGCCCGACGAGGCGCGCACGATGGTCTCGTTCGGAACTTCCGGGCACAGGGGCTCGTCCTTGAAAAACTCTTTCAACGAGACGCATATTCTGGCTATATGTCAGGCCGTGGCCGAGACGCGCGCGCAAAACGGCGTCACCGGGCCGCTGTTTATCGGCATGGACACGCACGCGCTCTCGGAACCGGCATTGAGGACGGCCATAGAGGTGTTTGCCGCGAACGGAGTGGAACTGCGGGTACAGGACGGCTTCGGGTTCACTCCGACGCCGGTGATATCTCACGCCATACTAGGCTGGAACGCCTCGCGCGCCGCGAAAGCCGACGGGATAGTCATAACGCCCTCGCACAACCCGCCCGAGGACGGCGGAATAAAATACAACCCGCCGTCGGCCGGCCCCGCGTCGCCCGAAATAACCGGGCGCATACAGAGACGCGCTAACGAGCTGATAGCGTCGGGCAATGCCGGCGTGAAACGTCTGCCGCTGAAACGCGCGCTCGCCGCGGATACGGTCGCCTTCATCGATTACGTAACGCCTTACGTTTCGGATTTACGGAACATCGTGGACATGGACGCCATCGCGCGCTCCGGGATAAAAGCCGGCGTCGATCCCATGGGCGGCTCGGGAGTGGCTTTCTGGGAGCCGATAGCGGACATGTACGGGCTCGATCTCGATATAGTGAACAAGTACGTCGACCCGACGTTTTCCTTCATGTCCGTCGACTGGGACGGCAAGATAAGGATGGATTGCTCGTCGCCGTACGCGATGGCCGGCCTGCTCGCGAACAAAGACAAATACGCGGTGTCGTTCGGCAACGACACTGATTTCGACAGACACGGCATAGTGACGGGGGACGGACTCATGGACCCCAACGCCTACCTCGCCGTGGCGGCCGATTACCTGATGACGCGCCGCGAAAAATGGAAAACCGACTCGATGATCGGCAAGACGCTCGTTTCGAGTTCCATAATAGACAGGATGGCGTCGGATATAGGGCGCAAGGTCTGCGAGGTTCCGGTCGGTTTCAAGTGGTTCGTGGACGGCCTCACCGACGGTTCCTTCGGGTTTGCCGGCGAGGAGAGCGCCGGGGCGTCGTTTCTGCGCGCGGACGGGACGACGTGGACGACCGACAAGGACGGTTTCATAATGGACCTGCTCGCGCTGGAGATACTGGCGGTCACCGGTGAAACCCCGTCGCGCCGCTACGCGGGGATGACGGCCAAGTTTGGGAAACCCTTCTATCAGCGCATCGACGCCCCGGCAACGCCGGAGGAAAAGTCCGCGCTGAAAAAACTTTCCCCCGCCGACGTTCACGCCAACACGCTGGCCGGCGAACCTATAACCGTAATGACGACGACAGCTCCCGGCAACGGGCAGCCGATAGACGGCCTCAAGGCGGCGTCTGAAAACGGCTGGTTCGCCGCGCGCCCGTCGGGCACCGAGGACGTGTACAAGATATACGCTGAGAGTTTCAAGAGCGCCGAACACCTGCGCCGGATTCAGGAAGAAGCGCGCGAAATAGTCTCGGCCGCGATAAAGCGCTGAAAATTGAGCCGCAAGTTTTGTGATATCATATACAAATTCCAAAACGTCGAATTTCAGGAGGATGGCCATGGGGATTCTGGAAAAATTCAGGCTTGACGGCAAGAAGGCTTTTGTGACGGGCGGGGCCAGGGGAATAGGAAAAAGCATCGCGACGGCGTTGCTGGAAGCCGGCGCGGATGTGGCGCTCGTCGACATCGATATCGACGAGGCGGAAAAAACCGCCGCGGCTTTGAATAGCATAGGCCCCAAGGTGTTCGCCGTCGGCGCCGACCTCACCAAACCGGCCGACGTCGGGCGCATGACGGACGAAGTGGTCGGCGGTCTGGGCGAAATCAACGTCGCCTTCTGCAACGCCGGCATCTGCGTGAACGAAAAAGCCGAGGACATGACCTACGAGCTATGGCGCAAAGTCATCGACATCAATCTCGACGGCGTGTTTCTCTCAGCTCAGGCGGCCGGCCGCCAGATGATAAAGCAGGGCAAGGGCGGTTCGATAATCAACACGGCCTCCATGTCAGCGCACATCGTGAACTATCCTCAGCCGCAATGCTCCTACAACGCGTCGAAGGCGGGCGTCATACAGCTTTCGAAATCGCTCGCGGTCGAATGGGTCGACATGAACATTAGGGTCAACACGATAAGCCCGGGTTACATAGGCACGGAACTGATAATGAACGCGCCGCACCTGAAAGCCCTGATCGAGGAATGGAAGAAGATGATACCCATGCGCCGCCTGGGCAGCCC
>JAISDQ010000262.1 GCA_031264605.1 Synergistaceae bacterium
CTTCAGAGATGAAGAATATTTGAAACTGAAAATCCTTGCGCTGCATGAATCCAAGAGAGTTTATGCTGCTTGAACTCAGACATACCAACGATGAACGCAAAAATTTGATGAGCCAAAAAAACTATGAATGGTTTAAAAATAACCTGACCGATTTGATGAAAAAATACAGAGGCAAGTATCTTATCATTATAGACGAGGCATTAAGCGGATATTTTGAGACTTTTGACGAAGCGATTTGCCGAGGCTCTGAAAACGGCAAAACCGGGGGAATTCTTAATACAGCGTTGCATCAGTGAAGAGGAAAACACCCAAGTCTTTTGTTCTGTCGTGAGGCTGCCAAATTTTTCATGAGACTTCCTGAGTGCAGGGCGTATACGATTGTTCACGACAAAATAGTGAAAGTAATAGAGAGCGAAATCCTTATTTCTGATGGGATGATACAAGAAGCGGCGAAAAATGGCCCTGAAAAGTGCGGCGCGCGGAAATATGCCGCAATATGGGATACCGGCGCCACGTCATCCGCCATAACGCGTTAAGATAGTAAATGAACTGCAACTTCCGGTTGTATCGAGGGGGATATCCAATACCGCGGCCGGGAATGTCGTGACGACCCGGCATTTAATACATCTTTGGCTTCCTCACGGAATAGTCCTGACGAATTGCATCGCGCCTTGTTTTGATCTGGGCGCGATCGGCGCGGACGTTCTTATTGGAATGGACGTTATTGGAAAGGGAGATTTTTCAATATCGAATTTTGACGGCAAAACGATAATGTCGTTCAGAGAACCGTCTATGGGACACGTCGATTATACGCAAAACCCCGGAATGTCTCGTATTGATCCTATCCTGAAATAGCCTGACAGCGTAACCTCATTCGGCGGATTGCCGCAACTCATCCAGGTAGTCCGCCCACCACTGCATCATCTTACGGCGTTCGGGGAGGTATTCGGCGTAGTTGTACGCGGCCCGGACGCTGTTGCCTTCCACGTGGGCGAGCTGTCGCTCGATCCAGTCAACGTTAAATCCGTTCTCGTTGAGTAACGTGCTTGCCATGCTCCGAAAACCGTGGGCTGTCATTTGATCTTTCGTGTAGCTCATAGATCGGAGCGCGACCAGCACGGTATTTTCACTCATAGGGCGATCCCCCTTTGGAGAACGGTTGTTCGGAAAAACATATCCCCCGAATCCAGTCAACTGTCGTATTTTCCCCAGTACGTCAACTGCTTGGCGAGATAACGGAACTATGTGCGGGCGGCGCATTTTCATTTTTCTCTCGGGTATACGCCATTCGTCGCCGGATATTTCAACCCATTCAGCGTGACGTATCTCGCCCGGGCGACAGAAAGTCAGCGCGCTGAACTGCATTGCCATTTTGACTATAGGTTGGGGGTAGGCGTCGATAGAACGAAGCAGTTGGGCGACTTCGACAGGGTTTGTCAGTGACGCGAGGCGCTTTGCCGGAGGAGCGATAATTGCGCCGCGCAACGCGGCAGTCGGGTCATTTGCAGCGCGCCCGGTGGAAATGGCGTATCGAAATATTTGGGCGCAGATGTTTCGTACGCGGGACGCCATCTCGAAGCTGTGCATCTCCGTAAGCCGGGTTATGATGGGAATAATATCCAAAGAAGAGATAGCCGTTATGTCTTTATTACCTATAAAAGGCAGTATGTGGGATTTTAGTCTGGACCAAATGTCCTTTTTATACTTCTCGCTGCTTAACTTAGACTCGTGCGCGTTTGCCCATTCCTCAGCTATAGCGCTGAATAAACCCGGCTGCTGTATGAGGGGTATGTTGTCTCTGAGCTTTTTACGAAGATCGTTTCGGCGTTCCCTGGCTTCCTGTAGGCCAGTGGCCGGGTATTCGCCGATTGTAGTCCACGAGCGTTTCCCGCCCTTGAAATAGCGCAGCCGCCAGTATTTTTTGCCGGACGTCATTACCTCGATATATAAGCCGTCGGAATCAGATTCCTGATATCGCTTTTCCCTTGGTTTTAGAGCTTTTACCTTTATGTCGGTCAACGGCATTTTGTAGACCACTCCCTTTTTGGTGTAGTCCGGTTTGTAGTACAACTTTTACCGGATATAGGCGAATTATGGCGAACAAACGCGAACAAATCAATAAGCCCAAAAGCTCGATTTGGCGTGCTTTTGGGCTTATTTCTGAACTATGTCGGACTATCCCGAACTTGTTTTCTGGCTCCTCGGCGAGGACTCGAACCTCGAACCTAGTGGTTAACAGCCACCCGCGCTGCCGATTGCGCCACCGAGGAATTTGAAACTCAGTGTTTTGTATCCTAGCATATTTTTAGGTCATGTCAAGGCGTCATTCCCGCCCGGGTGTAGATATAAAAATTAAGATATATGTTGAGAAACTCGCCCATTTGACCGATGAATTCCGCGAAAAAATCCGTTCTGGCACGAAAGATGTCGACAACATGTACGAAATAGAGCGTCTTTGGAGCGAGCTAAAAAGGAAATATTTATTTGACGTACGCAGATACCCGTCCGCCCCCTTCACACTCCCTTCTGCCTAACCTCCCCGTTTATTTTGGTCAGCTCGGGTTCGGCTTCCAGCAGGGCTATTATGTCGTCGAACGTGAAATCGGGGTTTTGGGGGTGGAGTTTCTTGATTATCTCGCTCACCAGCGCCAGGTCTTCGGGGGTGTCCACCGTCAGGCGGTACGCGCTCAGGTTTTTTTCGCCTTTCAGCCTCAAAATTCTGTAGCGTTCGGGGTGTCTGCGGATGAAATACGTCACGTGCTCCCTGTCGGGTTCCTCGGTTCCCTCGTTGAAAGATTCCGCCAGGGCCGCGGCCGAAAAAATCTCCGTGTCCACGCCTCTTGGGTACGCGTCGCTGATGTTCAGGGAACAATAATCCAGTCCTCCGGCGCTGTCCAGAAAGCTCCGTATGACGCGCTCGGACAGGCCGGGGTCTATCAGCG
>JAISDQ010000021.1 GCA_031264605.1 Synergistaceae bacterium
GATTGGATAAATCTTCAACTCATAAATTGCATATTTACGTTATTGATATGCGCCGCGCGGATACTATAATTACGTTAGCCTGTGAATAAAAATTACGGAGGTGTTGATATTGATAAGGCGAATAAAAGTGTTTGCGGGTTTTGCGGTGTTTTTGGCGTTTATGGCGGTCGCTCTTGCGGCGTCCGCGGGAAGCGTTGTCGCGAGCGACGGTACCAGTCCGATAGTCGCGTTGGTGAAGGAATGCTCCCCAGCGGTCGTCAACATAGACACCGAAAAAATGGTGAAGAGGAACTTGGGGCCCTTCGGCAACGATCCGTTCTTCAGGGAGTTTTTCGGGCGCGAGTTCGAGAATTACAACCGCACGATACCCATGAAAGGCAAAGGTTCGGGCTTCATCGTCGACGGGAAAGAGGGCTATATTCTCACCAACAACCACGTGGTGGACGACGCCGACAAGATAACCGTCACGCTTCTCGACGGCCGCACATTCGACGCATCCTTAGTGGGCAGGGATCCCACGTTCGACCTAGCCGTCGTGCAGGTCAAGGCCGACAATCTGCCCAGCCTCGAGATGGGCGACTCGGACGCCGCTGAAGTCGGCGAATGGGTGGTGGCGATAGGAAACCCGCACGGTTTCGAGAATTCCGTCACGGCCGGCATTATATCGGCCAAAAACCGCACGCTCCAGGCGGCGGACATCAACTTCCGAGGCTTCCTGCAGACCGACGCCGCAATCAACCCCGGCAACAGCGGCGGCCCGCTGCTCGACATGAAAGGGCGCGTAGTAGGCATCAATACCGCGATAGGTCCCTACGCCCAGGGGTTGGGGTTCGCCGTTCCCGTCAATATGGCGAAGCAGATAATGAACGACCTCATAGAGAACGGCGAAGTCAGGAGAGGGATGCTCGGCATAATGCTTCAGGACCTCGATCCGGCGTTTGCCGAGGCTTATAAAGTGCCCGTCGAAAACGGCGCGGTAGTGGCGCAGGTGATGCCCGACTCTCCGGCGGAAAAAGCGGGCCTGAAACGCGGCGACGTCGTTTCCGCCATAGACGGAAATGAGATGAAGAAAGCGTCCGACGTAGTCTTTTACGTCCGCAGCAAGCTGGCCGGCGATACGGTGTCGGTGGAAATATACCGCGACTCCAAAAAACAGGCTATTAAGGTCGAGCTTGGAGTGATGGACGATAACGGCGGAGAGAGAACGAGAACGCGCGGACGCGGCCGCGAAGACGATAAAGGCGAGAATGAATCCACCCGCATAGGCGCAAGGGTCAGCGTGATAACTCCCGGTTTGAAGGACGAATACGGTCTCGATTCGGACAAAGGCATAGTGGTGATCGATGTGGAAAGAGGCTCCGTGGCCGACGAGATGGGGCTCAGGAAGGGCGACCAGATACTTGAGGCCAACCGCCGCGAAATTACGGGCATTTCCGACTGGGAACGCGCGATGAGCGGCCGCAGCAAGGCGTTGGTCGTGCTGATAAACCGCGACGGGCGGCAGCGTTATCTCATGCACAAGAATAATAATAACTGACAATCCCCCTGGCGGCAGCCAAGAGAAACGCCAGCCGCGGCGCTGTCCGCGGCTGGCGTTTCTCGCGTAGGGGCGCGCATCGCGCGTCCGCCGTTACCCGTCCGATACAGGCTAGGCCGTAAAACACGCGATGGGGGACGTTCCTCATATTTACAAATTCGCGTAATTTTGATTATTCGGGATGATCCCTCAAACCACAGGTTGACGAGTTGGAATTCCTGTGGGTGTTGTTTATTTCTAGATTCACGAGATTTGCCCTTTTCACCCAATGGGTGAAAGTTCTGTTTCGCTTGAGTCGGTATTACCACTAGGCTCAGCACCATTGTCAAGTACCCCAACCTGTGGTTTGAGGATTTTTTAGCAGTATTGACAGTTAAAGGTATGAGCGATATCTTTAGGGAGTATCTGCTGATACAATAGGTGTTGGTGTAATTTCAGGTCGGAAAAGGCGCGTTTGTGCCGTCACGACCGAAAGTTATATGCGGTATTCCACGACTGAATAGTTACTTTGTTTTATCAGGGTGATTCCATAAACGCGAATCGCTCATCGGCATCGGCGGCATCATCGGCCCGGTACTGGCGAATGAGCGCGCGGAATAATGAGAGAGGTATCCGAAAAATGACAATGAAAAAATTCGCGGATAAAAAAATTATCTTCGCCGCCGCATTTGTTTTCCTCGCGGCGATTTTGTTTTTGCCCGGCGCGGCGTCGGCCGCTACGCCGCATGACGTCACCATATCGGGACCACTCGACGTCTACGCCCACGCCTACGGCAACAGCGACGACGGCACTACTCCAATCAACGCCGACCTTGACGGCAACACGCTCAACATCGACAGCGGCGGCCATGTATTCAACAACGCCATCGGCGCTTACGGCGAATTCAATAATGGTGACAGTGTTTGGTATGTTACGGGCAACACAATCAACGTCAATAGCGGCGGAACAGTCGATAAGGACGCAACAGGCGGCTACGCATTTGGCTATTACAACAACGCGACAGCCTCCAATAACACCGCCAATATTTTCGGCGCGGTGAGCGTGGGGGTGGTCGGCGGATACGCGTATGTTAACAGTTCATATACCGCCACGGCAAACAACAACACCGTCGTTATCGACGGCGGACTGGTAGGAGGAGGAGTATATGGTGGGAGCGCCAATGGAAACTTCGGGAGCGGCGCGGCTTCGCGTAACGAGGTGATTATTAAAAACAACGCCGCCGTCAACGACTTTGTCTATGGCGGCCGTGCGCAGGGGGACACCGGCGCGACCGCCGATGACAACACCGTCACCATCGACGGCGGGACGATAACCGGAGATGTCATGGGAGGATATGTGAGTGGGAACGGGAACAATTTCGCTCCCGTTCAAGCCGACAACAATACGGTCAACATCAGCGGCGGCACGCTGAACGGGAACGTCTACGGCGGTTTCGTTGAGGACGGCGCCGGCAGCGCAAAGGGCAATACCATAACTATCAGCGGCTCGCCGGCTTTCAACAGCGTGTCAATAATTAGCGGCGGCGGTCTCGGAAGTGGAGGCTCGGACGACGTGTTCACCGGCAATACGCTGAATCTGCGTACGCCGATAACGGTTGGAAACGTCCAGAATTTCGAGTTCTACAATTTTTACCTTCCCGCCGCTTTCACGGCGGGCGATACGATGCTCATCGTGAGCGGAACCGGCTACGGCGCGCACCTGAGTGACGGCGGTTCGGGGCGGTCGACGGTAAACGTCGGCATAGCGGGCAGCGCCGCGCCGCTCAAAAAAGGCGACAGGGTGACGCTCATCGACGCGAGCGCGTCGGACACGGGTATCGATACTTCGCCCGCGAACACGGTCAGCTCCGGCACGCAGGGCGTGACGATGAAGTATAAATTTGCGCTCTTAAACGACAGCTACAAATTATACGCGGACGTGACGGAGGCCAGCCTCAGCGAGGAATCGAAAGCCCTCTCCGAAGGCCGCGCCGCGAACCTCGCGGCTGTGACGGCGGGCGGCGATCTGATCGCCGACGCCGGAATGAAATCGGGCTTCGCGGCAAGCCGCGAGCTGAACGCCTACACGTTCGGCGCGATCAGCTACAACAGCTCCCGTTACGACACCGGCTCTCACGCGGACGGCGGCACGTTCTCCGTATTGGCGGGGCTGGCCCGCAACCGCGCGGTTAAGTACGGAGCGTTCACGTACGGCGGCTTCATCGAAGCGGGGTGGGGAAACTACGACGCGTACAACAGCTTCACAAACGCCTCCGACGTGCGCGGAAGCGGAGACGCGAACTACTACGGCGCGGGTTTGTCGTTCCGTATGGATTACGGCGGGGATGAAAAAGGCCATTTCTACAACGACGCGGCGGTGCGCTTCGGCAAATCGTCGAACGATTACGAGAGCGGAGACCTCCGCGACGCGAACGGCAACGCGGCGACGTACGAAACGGACTCGGGTTACTACGGCGCTCACCTCACGCTCGGCTACATGAAAAATCTCAGTGACGGCGCTAACCTCAATCTCTACACGCGCATATTGTGGACGCACCTGAACGGCGACGACACGACGCTCTCGACCGGCGACCCGGTCAGTTTCGACGGCGCGGATTCGTGGAGATGGCGGACGGGTCTTCGCTATTACGCAAGCCCGAAAAACGGCGCGCGCTTCTACGCTGGCGCGGCGTACGAGTACGAGTACGAGTTCGGCGGCGGCGTTGACGCGACTGCCTACGGCCTGCCTATCGACGCGCCGAGTCTGGAAGGCGGAACGGCGATAGGCTAAATCGGTTTCACGTATCAACAGGCCGGCTCGCCGTTCTCGGCGGATTGGAATCTGTCCGGCTTCACGGGACAGCGCGAAGGGGTCGGGGCGAGGATAGATTTGAACTGGAAGCTCTGAAACCGTAAATATTCTCGTGGGGTAGTCCACGCGTTGACGGAATATATTTTGGGCTATCCCGCGAACGGCCTCGCCGGTATCGGGTAACGACGGACGCGCAATGCGCGCCCCTACGCGAGAAACGTCGTAATAATTCATGCCGCTGATTTTTTCAGTGGCATCTCAAGAAGGCGTCGTATCGTTTTGCGCCGGAAACGACGGCCAAACGCCGCTCTTGAATTTTCAGGCGAGGTTTCGCGGAATAATTTCCGCCAAATGGAATTGTAGGGGCGCGCATCGCGCGTCCGTACTCACCCCGAATAATCAAGATTACGCGGATTTGTAAATATGAGGAACATCCCCCTATCGCGTGTTTTACGTCCCCGCCGGTATCGGATAATGGCGGGCGCGCATTGTGCGTCCCTGCAATATTCAATGCCATTATCGAGAACCCGGCCCGCGGTTTCAGAGTCAAGAAATATACTTGACGCCTGAGCGCGGCGGTCTTATAATTCGCGCTTGGAGTGATGGGATGAAAGACGGCGGTTTGAGTTTCGACGCGGTATTGTTTGAACGGGTGCGCTTCGGGGAGTTGTTGGACGCTTACTCGGACATACTCACCAAAAAACAGCGCGACGTTTGCGCGGCGCTGTTGCTTGGGGACCTCACGGCGGCGGAAATAGGCTCGTCGATGGGGACGACTCGCCAGGGGGCTTACGACTTGCTCAAAAGGTCACGCGACAGGCTGGAAGAGATAGAGCGCTGTCTGGGCCTCGTGAAACTGAGAAAATCTCACGACGCTTTGCTCGCCGCGATACGCGAGGAAAAGGCCGTTCTGCCGCGGCGGTTTATGGAAAAAGTCACTGCGCTTCAAAAGGAGGACGGTAAAGATGTTTGAATCGCTGAAACAGCGTTTCGACGGGGTGTTCGCGGCTCTCAGGGGGAAGGGCAGGCTGTCGGCCGAAGACATCGCGTCCGCTCTGCGTGAGATTCGCCGGGCGCTCCTGGAAGCGGACGTCAATTATAAAGTGGTCAAGGAACTCGTCGAGGCGACGTCAAAGCGCGCGACGGGGGCCGACGTCCTCAACTCGATAACTCCGGCGCAGCAGGTCGCGACGATAGTATACGAAGAACTCATCAGGATAATGGGAAGCGCGCCGGCGCCTTTGACCATATCCCCAAAACCTCCCACCGTTTATATGCTGGTGGGGCTTCAAGGCTCGGGCAAAACCACAACCGCCGTCAAGATAGCGCTCAGGATGTCGCGGTCTCATAAACCGCTGGTCGTCGCGTGCGACCTTCGCCGTCCGGCCGCGGTCGATCAGCTCCGCGCGCTGGCCGAGAAAGCCGGAATAGCGTTTTTCGGGCCGGAAGCCGGAGAGGCCGATCCATGCGCGGTGGCTGAAAAATCGCTCGTTTACGCCGAAAATCACCTTTGCGATCTGATATTGCTCGACACCGCCGGCCGCCTTCAGCTCGACGATGAACTCATGGCCGAACTCGACGCCATGAAATCCGCCGTGCCGCCGTTCGAGATACTGCTGGTGGTCGATTCGATGACGGGACAGCAGGCGGTTGACGTGTCTGAGGCATTCAACGTCAGGCTCGGGCTCACCGGCGTCGTGTTGACGAAACTCGACGGCGACGCGCGCGGCGGCCCGGCGCTGGCCATAAAGGCGGCTACCGGCGTTCCGATAAAACTCTCCGGCATGGGAGAGCGCGCCGAGGACTTGGAGCAGTTCGACGCCTCGCGCATAGCTTCGCGGATAATGGGCATGGGCGATATGGCCGGCCTGATGGAAAAGATAGAGCGTTCGTCGTCCATGGAGGACATGGACCGCATGGCCGACAGCCTGAAAAAGAACCGCTTCACGCTCGAGGACATGCTGGCTCAGCTCCAACAGGTGAAAAAACTCGGCCCGCTCGACAAGGTGATGGAGATGCTGCCGGGGCTGGGCGGCATGAAATCGCTCAAGGGCGCGGAATTAGATATGTCACGCCTCAAGTACACCGAGGCTATAATCCAGTCGATGACGCTGAAGGAACGCCGGTCTCCCGAGATAATCAAAGGAGGCAGAAGGCGTCGTATCGCGCAGGGGTCAGGCACCAGCGTACAGCAGGTGAATCAGGTGCTGGCGCAGTACGACCAGATGAAAGACATGATGAGGTCATTGGGCAAAATGGGACGTTTGGGGGCGAAATCCTTCAAACTGCCCGGAATGATGAAAAACCTGTTCAAGGGAAAATAATATCGAGGAGGTGTGTGTGTGACATGGCGGTAAGAATTCGTTTGGCGCGTCATGGAAAGAAAAAGGCTCCGTTTTACCGTTTGGTGGTAGCGGATTCGCGTTCGCCGAGGGACGGGCGTTTCATCGAGCTGCTCGGCACTTACAATCCGATGACCGATCCGGCCGATATCAAGGTCGTTGAGGAACGCGCCATCCATTGGCTTTCAAATGGGGCGCTTCCGTCGGATACCGCGAGGGCGCTTTTGCGCAAAGCCGGCGTACTGGACAAGTTTCTGAACGCGAAACGCGGCGGCGGCAAATCGTCGGGCGAGTCCGAAGCAGAGACCGGAGAATAGGGTTCCATGCCGGATTACGGCTCTATTGTCGAATTTATCGTCCGAAGGCTCGTAAACCAGCCTGACGAGGTCAGCGTCTCGACGGAGCGCAGCGGTTCCGGAGCGGCGATGGTGACGATATCCACGGCTCAGGACGATATCGGGCGCGTGATAGGAAAACACGGGGCCACGATAAACGCGATAAGGCTTGTAGCGAAGGCGGCTTCCGTGAAACCGGGCGAAAAAGTGGATGTCGACCTCTCCTGAGAGCGGAAAAAGAAGGGTACAGATAGGGTATATCACGGGCGCTCACGGATTGGGAGGCGTTTTTCGGGTTACGCCGACGACGGACTACCCCGAACGTTTTTTCAGTATGGAGACGTTGGTGGCGGAGCAGGCGGGCAAACCGCCTCTGTCCCTGAAAGTGACCGGAGTGAAAGATCATCCGGGCAAAGGGCAGATTTTGATATCCGCGGACGGCGTCAACGACCGCGACGCGGCGGAATCCCTCAAAGGCCGGACTATCACCGTATCTCAAGAGGAACGCGTCAAATTGCCGGAAGGGGAGTATTGGATAGACTCGCTGATCGGGCTCGAGGTGATCGACGACGAGAGCGGGGAGCGCCTTGGCGGCCTGGAGGAAATCATAAACACCAGCGGCAATGACGTTTACCTGATCAGGACCGACGACGGCGCGCTCAATCCGATACCGGCCGTGCGGGACGTGATTCGGGGCATATCGCTCGAAAACGGAACCATGCGGATAAAATTGCTGGAGGGTTTATGGGACTGAACGAAACGGATTTTTCGGTCCCGCGGATTTCCGTGGTCACCGCATTTCCGGACGTCGTTAAAGGCTACCTCTCGTCGAGCGTATTGGGGAGAGGCATAGAGAAAGGCCTTCTTGACGTATCGGTAGTGGATTTGCGCGATTTCGCCTCGGGCGATTACAGGCAGATAGATGATTACTGCTACGGCGGGGGCGGCATGGTGCTGATGGCGGCGCCCCTCGAGTCGGCGGTGGAATCGGCGGCGGCGAGGGAGAACCGATATGTGGTCTACCCCAGCCCTCAGGGCAGGCCGCTGTGCCAGGAACTGGTCGAAGACCTGCTCAGCGTCGCCGCGAGGAAGCGTCTCGTTTTGGTATGCGGCCGCTATGAAGGCGTGGACGAGAGGTTTGTCCGCAGACACGTGGACATGGAGATTTCCATGGGCGATTTCGTGATCACCGGGGGCGAGCTTCCGTCTCTGGCGGTAATAGACGCGATCGCGCGTCTCGTTCCCGGGGTGGTGGGGTCGTTCGATTCGGTAAAAGAGGACTCGTTTTTTTCGGGCATGTTGGATAATCCCCATTACACGAGACCTGAAGACTGGGGCGGCGATAAAGTCCCCGAGACACTGCTGGAGGGAGATCACGCTGCGATAAACCGTTTCAGACGCCGCGAGGCCGTCGGGAGAACCGTTTCGAGAAGGCCGGAATTATTGGCGAAAGCCGGTATTATGCCTTATCTGGAGTGCGGGGTATACGTTCTGGAACTGCATCATCCCGTCCTCGACAGGAACGGGCGCGAATCCACGACGTCGGTAACGGGCATGGACCTGCACGATATCGCTCGCGCCTGCCGCACCTACGGCGTCCGTAAATTCATCGTCGCTACGCCTTTGGAATCGCAAAGGGAGTTGATAAGCGAAGTGGCCTCTCATTGGATAACGGGTTACGGCGCTGAATTCAATCCTGACAGGGCCGACGCGATGAGGGGAATAAAGACGGCGGCTTCCGTTTCAAGGGCGCTCGCCTGGATAAACGAAAAGGAGCGCCGCCAGCCGTTCGTAATAGCCGCCACGGCCCGCGAACGCGCGGGATCGTTGAGCTGGCTCACGTTGAAGGACATGGCGCTGCGCGCCGCCCGTCCCGTCGTCTTCGTATTCGGCACGGGTTCCGGCCTTTGCGAGGAAACGCTCGCTTCGGCCGACGCCGTGATGTCGCCAATATCGGGAGGGAAGGAATATAATCATCTCTCGGTAAGGAGCGCGGTCAGCATTACGCTTGACAGATTTTTCGGTTTCAGATGATTGTTTGGAAGGGAGCGGATTAAGAGATGATCGATCCGAGAATAGCTTTGGTCGAAAAGAATTTCCGAAAGGACGACGGCGTGCCGGAGTTTCGCGCCGGGGATACGGTGAAGGTCCACGTAAAGGTAAAGGAAGGCAACCGCGAAAGAATACAGGTGTTCGAGGGCGTCGTCATAGGGCGCGCGCACGGCGGCCTGCGCGAGAATTTCATAGTGCGCAAGATGTCCGGAGGCGTCGGCGTGGAGAGGATTTTCCCCGTCCATTGTCCGAGCATCGACAAGATAGAGGTTACGAGACTGGGGAAGGTGAAACGGGCCAAACTTTATTACCTTCGCAAGCTCAGCGGCAAAGCGGCCCGTATCAAGGAACGCAGGGAATTTTAAAAAAAACCGGCGCGCGAAGCGCGCGCGCGTATTTTTGCCGGATCGGGAGGAAACGTGAGAATGGCGGGTGTGGGTAGGATGAAATGGAGAAGTGCGAACGAGCTTCGCGAGATGTTTCTGTCTTATTTCGAGGGGAAGGGGTGCCGGAGGTATCCCAGTTTTCCTCTCGTTCCCGACGATCCCACTCTTATGTTTACCGTTGCCGGAATGGTGCCGTTCAAGCCTTATTTTCTGGGGCTGCGCACTCCCGAGGTAACCAGGGCGGTCACCTCTCAGAAATGCATAAGGACAAACGATATAGAAAACGTCGGACATACCGCCCGCCATCACACGCTTTTCGAGATGCTGGGCAATTTCAGCTTCGGAGATTATTTCAAAAAAGAGATAAT
The DNA here is from genome assembly GCA_031264605.1 of Synergistaceae bacterium. Taxonomy (GTDB): domain Bacteria; phylum Synergistota; class Synergistia; order Synergistales; family Synergistaceae; genus JAIRKI01. Next base: position 9,812 of record JAISDQ010000021.1, read on the forward strand.
CCCGTGGGCGTGGACTTTTCTGACCGAACATATAGGGCTCGATCCCGATCGCATGTACGCCACGATATATCTGGACGACGACGAGGCTCACGGTTTATGGAAGTCTCTCGTGGGCCTGCCCGACGAGCGCGTGGTGCGCCTGGGGGCGGACGATAACTTCTGGGCCGCCGGCCCGGTCGGCCCGTGCGGCCCGTGCTCTGAGATAATCTACGATCAGGGGCCTGAGTTTTCATGCGGAAAACCCGATTGCGGGGTCGGATGTTCGTGCGACAGGTATCTCGAAATATGGAATCTGGTTTTCATGCAGTTTTCACGCGACGATATGGGCAAACTGACGCCGCTGCCTAAAAAGAACATCGACACCGGCATGGGACTCGAACGGCTTTCGTCCGTAGTTCAGAGCGTCAAGGGCGATTTCGAGACAGACCTTTTCAGGCCGGTTATCGACCGTTCCTGCGAGCTGGCCGGGATAAAATACGGGGATTCGGAGAAGGGCGATCTCTCCGTGCGCGTCATATCCGATCATCTGAGGGCGTCCGCGTTCATGATAGCCGACGGGGTTCTGCCGTCGAACGACGGGCCCGGCTACGTCCTTCGGCGTCTGATACGCCGAAGCGTGAGATACGGCAGGATAATCGGCGTTGAACGTCCTTTTCTGGCCGGTTTGCTGCCGGTGATAAACGGGATAATGGGCGGCGAGTACAGGGAACTTATCGAGCAAAAATCCGCCATAGAACAGATTATCTCCCTGGAGGAAGAACGGTTTATGCACACCCTCGCCCAGGGCATGGAAATCCTCGATGACGAAATCTCAAAGATAAAACGCTCGGATTCCGGCACTTTTTCAGGGGAATTGGCGTTTCTGCTTTACGATACCTTCGGTTTCCCTATGGAACTGACCGAAGAGATCGCCGCCGAGGCCGGAGTCTCGGTCGAGCGCGCCGGCTTCGACAGGGAAATGGAACGCCAGAGGGAACGCGCGCGCGCGTCGAGCAAACAGGCGGCCGCGACGATGACGAAAAACGTTTTCACCGAACTCGCCGACAAGTACGGCGCTACGCCGTTCGACGGCTACGACGCGGACACGGCGACCGCGGAAGTCGTGGCGATAGTGGCGGACGGGTCGTTGAAGAGGGAAGCCCGCGAGGGTGAAGAAGCGCTCGTGGTTCTTTCGCGCACGCCGTTTTACGCCGAACGCGGAGGACAAGTCGGGGACAGCGGGTTTTTATTGTCCGACGGAATGCGTTTCGAGGTGTCGGATACGACGCACCCAAGCGGAGACTTGATAATTCACGCCGGCAAGGTGTCGTCCGGGAAATTGGCCGTTGGAATGACGGTCGAAGCCGCGATAGACAGAGAGAGGCGCGACGCCGTAAGACGGCATCACACCGCGACGCACTTGCTGCACGAGGCGCTCTGCCGTGTCGCGGGGCCTCATATACGGCAGGCCGGTTCACTGGTGTCGCCCGATTTCCTGAGATTCGACTACAATCACTTCGCCGCCCTCACCAAGGAACAGACGGACGGCGTCGAACGTATGATATGCTCGCGGGTGCTGGCGGATATACCGGTGACGACGAGCGTCATGAATTATACGGACGCGAGGAAACTCGGGGTCAAGGCGCTCTTCGAGGAAAAATACGGCGAGGTCGTGCGAGTCCTCGACATAGAGGGATTTTCGACGGAATTGTGCGGCGGGACTCACGTCAGCGCCACAGGACAGATAGGGCTCGTGAAGATACTGAGGGACGAAAGCATAGGCGCAGGAGTCCGCAGGATAACGGCCGTCGCCGGAGCCGCGGCTCTGGCTGTATTTCAGGATAACGCCGATTTCGCGCGTTTGGCCTGCGCCGTTCTGGAGACCGACTCCCAGGCGGCGGTGTCCAAGATCAAAGCCATTCAGGAGGAAAACAAATCGCTGTTGCGCAGGAATCAGGAACTGGCGCTCTCGGATATGCTTTCCTCGGCTCGCGAAATCCTGCGAAAAGCGGTGCGGATAGACGGCATTCCGCTGGTCGCCGCCAGTTTCAAAGGCGCGTCGCGCGATAT
>JAISDQ010000265.1 GCA_031264605.1 Synergistaceae bacterium
GTGCAAGTATTCCATCTTTAATACACCTCCACTTCAGGTAAGCATAGCAAAAATAGAATCTCGCTGGAAGCTCACCGGCTAAAGCCGGTGGATTTTAACCTGGAAAATGGAATTAAAGAAATCCCTGGCGCCGTCGGCCGGAATGTTGTATTTCATCTCTCCGACGGTTACGGCCACTCCCGGGTTATGGCATTCTCTCATGCAGAACGTCGTTTTGAGTTCTATCTCGCCGTGCAGCGATTTTTCCTCTATCATCTGCTGGAACGTCTGCACCACGTTGTACGCTCCGCGGATGTGGCAGGCGCTTCCTATGCATACGTCAATCTCGGTCATGGGCGGCTGCCTCCCCTGCGTAATTTACGTGAAGCAGCTCGTGTACCCTGCCTTTGAGCAGACCCGAGTACAGCGAGACCATAAGTGGGTTTTCCTCGGAGCGTTTTATCCCGCACATTCTGTCGGCCGAATACAGGCCGTCGCCGCGTTTCGCCATCTCGGCGCTTTGAGCGAACGGCTGGCCCGCTCCGCATACGCAGCCGCCTGGACAGGCCATTACTTCCGCGAAGTCGTAACGCTCTCCTTTTTTTATCCTGTCTATCAGCAAAGAGGCGTTGCCGAGTCCGCTCGTCACCGCTATTTTCAGCTCGCGGCCGCCGTACTCGATAGTAGCGGTCTTTATCCCATCGGCGCCGCGTATGCCCTTGTATTTGAGAGACATCAGGGCTGTAGGCGTTTTGTCCGACGACACGCGCCTCAAGACGGCCTCGGTCACTCCGCCGGTAACGCCGAAGATCACTCCGGCGCCGCTCATCGTTCCGAACGGGGTATCCGCCGCCTCCGGCTCCAGTTCGGAGAAGGCTATCCCGGATTCGCGGATCATCCGTATAAGCTCCTGCGTCGTTATTACGTGATCGACGTATCTCCCGCCGTCAGATCGGAATTCTCCCCTGGCGGCCTCGAACTTCTTTGCCGTGCAGGGCATGACCGCAACGTGGACCGATTTTCTCCGTGAGGCGCGGTTCTGCTCGCGTATCACCGCCGCCAACATCTGCATCGGAGAGCGGCACGTCGATACGTGCGACAGCAGTTCGGGGTGGAATTTCTCGCAGTAGTTGACCCACGCGGGGCAGCAGGAAGTAAATAGCGGCATGTCGTTATTGCCGGACTCCAGTCGCTTCAACAATTCGTTCGACTCCTCCAGTACCGTGAGATCAGCGCCCGCCGACGTGTCGTATACCTCGTCGAAGCCCATCCTGCGCAGGGCCGCCGCTATAGCGCCAATCGAGTTCTCCCCGCCGCGCAGGCCGAATTCCTCGCCCAAAGCCACACGGACGGCCGGGGCTATCTGGACGGTGGTCTTGACTCCCTTGTCGTCCAAGTCCTTCCAAACCCGTTCGATATCGTTTCTGACGACTATCGCGCCCGTCGGGCAGACCGCCGCGCACTGGCCGCATCCGACGCAGGGAGATTCCGCTATCGGAACGCCGAACGAAGGGCTCACGACCATTTTGGAGCCGCGGCCGGCGAAATCGATCGCGCCGACGTTCTGTATCTCGTTGCACATCCTTACGCAGTCGCCGCAGAGGATGCACTTGTTCCTGTCTCTCGTTATGCAAAGGGACGAGTCGTCTATGTCGGGTTCCGCCGCCGTGTTCGGAAAGCGAAGTCCGTCGATGTTGAACCGCGTCGCGAGATCCTGAAGTTTACAGCGCGTGCTGTTGCCGCACGCCGTGCAGTCGCGGCAATGATTGGTCAAAAGCAGTTCCAGTATCATCTTGCGGTACTTGCGGAGGCGTTCCGTGTTCGTCCGTATTTCCAGCCCCGGACGCGGGACCGCCGAACATGCCGCGTCTATCCCGTCCCACTGGTTTTCGACCACGCACATCCTGCAGGCGCCGTAAATCGACAGTTCCGTGTGATAGCAGAATGTCGGCATCTTTATACCTATCTTGCGCACCAGTTCGAGGATATTTTTCTCGCCCTCTATCGCGACCGGTATGCCGTCTATGGTCATATACTCGCCGCTATCTTTCATGATTCACCGTTCACCCCTTTATGACCGCACCGAACGGACAAGCGTCAACGCAGGCCTCGCATTTCACGCATTTTGACGCGTCTATCGCGAACGGTTCTTTTATCTTCCCCGAGATTGCGCCGGCAGGGCAGACTTTGGAACACTTCGAGCATCCCCTGCATTTCGCCGGGTCTATGGATATTCGCGTCAGTTTCTTGCAGCTTCCGGCCGGGCAGCGTTTCTCTTTGATATGGGCCTCATATTCATCACGAAAGTACTTGACAGTGCTGATCACCGGTCCCGCCGCGCTCTTTCCGAGGCCGCAGAGCGACGTGTGCGTGATGAGGTCGCCTATTTCGAGCAGCAGATCAATGTCGCCATCCTCGCCGCGCCCGCCCGTTATCCGCTCCAGTATGGCGAGCATCCGCTTGGTACCCTCGCGGCAGGGGATGCATTTGCCGCAGGACTCTTTTTGCGTGAAGTTCATAAAAAATCTCGCCACCTCGACCATGCAGGTGTCGGAGTCCATAATGACGAGCCCGCCGGAGCCGACCATCGCGCCGACTTTTTTCAGAGAGTCGAAATCCATCGGAAGGTCGAGGTGATCTTTCGTGAGGCAGCCGCCCGACGGTCCGCCTATCTGGACTGCCTTGAACTCCGCCCCGCCGCGCATGCCGCCTCCGACGTCGAATATCACGTCTCGCAGCGTCATCCCCATCGGAACTTCTATCAGTCCTGTGTTCAGCACGTTTCCGGTGAGGGAGTAGGTCTTGGTGCCGGGGCTGTTCTCGGGCCCGATCGAACGGTAAAAATCAGCTCCGCGCTCGATTATCACCGGAACGTTGGCGAACGTCTCCACGTTGTTCAGAACCGTCGGCTTGTCGAACAGACCGTGTTCGACCGTGCGCGGCGGCTTGGTCCTGGGCATTCCGCGTTTGCCCTCTATCGACGCCGTGAGCGCGCTGCCCTCGCCGCAGACAAACGCCCCAGCGCCCCTGTTTATATGTATGCGGTACGAGAATCCGCTGCCGAGTATGTTGCTCCCCAGCAGGCCGTACTCCTCGGCATCGGCTATGGCTTTTTTGAGACGGGTGACCGCGAGCGGGTATTCGGCCCTGACGTAAATATAGGCTTCGTCCGATCCGCAGGCGAGCCCGGCAATCATCATGCCTTCCAGCATACGGTGCGGGTCGCTGCCCATTATGCTGCTGTCCATGAACGCTCCAGGGTCGCCCTCGTCGCCGTTGCATACGACGTATTTCTTGGCGGACGCCTGACGCTTCACCTGTTCCCACTTGCGGCCGGTTTTGAATCCGCCTCCGCCTCGGCCCCTCAGGTTCGACTCGTTCACCTCGCGTACTATCTCATCGGGCGTCATATCGAACAGCGCGCGTTCGAACGCGCTGTAGCCTCCAACGCTCAGATACTCCAGTATCGAATTGGCGTCTATATGCCCGCAATGTTCGAGCACTACCCTGCTCTGTTTTTTGTAAAACGGTATCTCGTCCTGTTTGTGCGCCGGAACGCCGTTCACGCGGTGAGAGAGACGCTCGACACATCCGTTTCCCTTCACGCTCGTCCCTACTATCTCGGAGCAGTCCTCCGGCTTGACCTTGAAGTACTGATAGCCGTCCGGTTCTATGCGCACCAAAACGCTCAGCTCGCAAAGTCCGTGACAGCCGCTTCTCTTGAGCCCGATATCGTGACCGTCCCGCGTCAGTTCGACCGACCAGGACAGGCCCAAAACGGCGAGTTCTTTCCTGAACGCCTCGTATACCTCCATGGCGCCGCTCGCGAGACAGCCGTTGTCGGTACACACGAGTATCCTCTTTTTTTCCGATTCCGCCGCTTCGCGGTATTTTTCACGCAGGGAAATCAATCCGGCCCTGTTTTTCAGCTTCACTTCAGTCAACCTTTAAGCTCGCAAGCATCTCGGAGGCTTTGTCCGGGGTCATGGCGGGATAAACCTTGTCGTTCACGGTCAGCGCCGGAGCGAGCGCGCACGCGCCCAGGCACGCGACGGTCTCCACGGTGAAACCGAGGTCTTCCGTCGTCACGCGCTCCTCGGACAGACCCAATTCACTCCTGAGGCGTTCGAGGATGGGTATGGATTTTCTCACGTGGCAGGCTGTGCCGTCGCATACCTTTATGACGAACTTGCCCTTAGGTTCGAGCGAGAAATTCTCGTAGAAAGTCGCAACGCCGTAAATTCTCGCTTCGCTTATGCCCAGTCTTTCGGCGAGCCGCGGAAATAACTCCCGCGGTATGTATCGGAAACGTTCCTGTATTCCCTGGAGTATCGCTATTATGGAACTCGGTGCGCAACCGGCCGCGTCGATTATCTCGTCTATTTCTTGAAAATCGAATATTTCGCTTGTTTCACTCATTCTCACAAATATCCTCCCCATATCGCCGACGCTAAACTTTCTCGCGCGCTGCGGCCTCCCTGAAAAATTCGCGTGCCGTGGCCGGCGACACGCTGTAAAATTCATTTCCTATAGATACGGACACACCCTGCTGGCATTTCTGCATACAAAACCGCCCCCTCATCTCGACTTCGCCTTCGAGCGACATTTCAGCCGTCATGCCGCGGAATTCCTTCAGCACATCGTAAGCGCCTTTGAGGTGACAGGAGCTTCCGAGGCATATTTCGATCTCAATCATCGAAGTTCTCCTTCCCTTAAAAGTAGCTGACCTTTATACGCTTGCCCATATTTTTGAGGGACTCCGATAGTTCCTCTACCAGGCTCATCTTTATGCTGAATCTGATGGGCAGGCTGGGGTTCTGGTGAGCGGCGTTGATCGCACGCCCGACGAAGAAGTTGATGTCGGTGGCTTCCTCGAAAAGCATGACCGCGACCCTCGAAGCGCCGTCCGTGCCGCGGCGCCATTCACTGTACCGCGAGTTGTCGCCGATATAATCCCTGGAATATTCGAGCACCCTGTTTATCGTGATTACACCCTCGGTGGCGAGGTCTACACCCTCTATCTCAGCTATGGGAGGAATGTCGGGCACGACGTAGCCTCCGGGAGATACCCGCAGCTCGCTTTCGAGGAACTTCGCGGCTATCGACGACGTGGTGCCGCCGCACACTATGTGACGGCCTTCTTTTGAGAAGAAGAGCGACATCATTTTTTCGTCGTCGTCAGCGTTTGCCGGCGGCCCGATCAGGAGATTGACCGGTTTTCGCCTGCGAATTCGCGCGACCGCCGCCGTGGCGTCGTCGCCAGGTTTGTCGTCATAGAGCAGGGCGGCTTCGTCCGTCAGTATTGTCGCAAGCGTCTTTGCCGTGTACTCGTCTTTATACTTCCCCTCCAGAAAACCGGCCGCGTTCTCCCTCTGCCACCCAAAGCTGAGGCGGGTACCCATCCCGGCGTGTATCACTCCGTCGCTCATCGCGACTAAAACGTCATTTTCCTGAAGTTTTATCTTCGATTTGTATATAGTCTTGCCGTCCATCTTCTCCGTGGCTCTCGGATACTCGAAGTTCCTGCCGCCGCGAAGCATGACGACGTGAGGATTGTCGTACTGGATTATCTCGGCCTCCATTTCGTCCGGCGCGTTCGGGTTGCCGGAAATCTTCATGATGGTGAACGTGGAATACGCGATGCGTCTCACCGGGCAGACCGGCAGAGTGGCGGCGATGGTAGAGACGCACTTTTGCAGGCTCATGTTCTGGGATATCATCGTCGAAATTATCCGCGCCGTGAGCGTCGAAAGGATATTGGCCTTGACGCCGCTGCCGAGTCCGTCCGCCAGCACTATAACGGGAGAGTCGGAATCGACCGTCTCCACCCTGTCGCCGCACAGACGCTCGCCGTATTTGTTGAGGCTCCGCCAGCCTATATCAGTGCAGAAATTGTTCATTGTGGATAGTATCTTTCAAGCTGGAGAGCGCTATCTGAGTCTCAGCCGCCGTCTCTCCCAGCAGGGACGCTATTTCCTGGACGGTGCGCATCTGATGTTCGATCACGCGGTCAGTTATCTCTATCGCCTCGCCGCATATTTCAACCTTGCGGCCGCGGCTGATCTCCTCGTCGGTCACGTCGCGCATCAAAATGATGATGATATTGTGGCCGTCGTCTTGAATGATTGTCTGCATTACGTACTTTTTATATTCGACGAGATATATTCTTTTCTCATAGACGTTCTCGCCCATATCGGCGGAGCGAAGCACAGGCGTCGGGTCGAGGACGCACGACACGTTCCTGCCTTTGACGTCAGACTCCTCCCTGATGTTGAGTATCGCGCAGGCCGCCCTGTTCGCCTGCTGAATCACAAGCGACTTGTCCAGCACTATGATCCCGTTCGGAGTATTGTTTATGATTGTGTCGGAGAACGATTTCGCGCGCTCGTGCAGATACGGCAGGCACATGGTGATGTCGGCCTTGCCGGTGAGGACGGCGAGCGCTTTGTCACGGCAGGTATCGTAACCGCAGCTCCCGCAGTTGAGTTCGTCCTCGGGGCGCTTCTTGCCCATGGCTCTCAGCGTCTCTTCCACAGCGGCGGCGCCGGGGAAAATTTTCCTGACGGGGCGCGGCTCGAATTTCTGAACGAGCGATCCCCCTTCTAGAGACGCCGCGTCGAAATCGAGTTCACCTGCCGATGCCTCCACCGCTATCCAGTCTTTTACGAGAAATCTGCCCGAACCCGACATGGCGGGTCCGCCGACGCACGAGCCTGCGCAGGCCGACATCTCTATGAAACAGTCGCGCACGTCTCCGATGATGACGCCCCTGATCGCGCTTATGCAGTTTTGCATCCCGTCAATAGCGATGTAACTGCGATCGGAGCGGTGTTCCGTCATGCTCTTCACGATGCCGCCCGGTATCGGAAATAGCCTGGCGCGTCCGGCCTGGGGAGGTTCGCGACCGGCCGATTTTTCGGGCTCGATCCCCTCTTCGGCGAACCACCGAGATAGTTCGTCGAACGTAAGCACACAGTCCACGGTGCCTTGATACTGCTCCGCCTCGGATTTCTTCGATATGCAGGGCCCGATGAAAACGGTTTTCGCATCCGGTTTTTCCGCCTTTATGGCGGCGCAGTGAGCCCTCATGGGCGAGACTACTGGGGCGAGATGAGGCAGGGCCTCGGGGAAATATTTGCGTATCAGCAGATTGATCGAGTGACAGCAGGAGGATATGACGACGTCTCTGTCGTCTGACGCCATAATATGCTCGTATTCCCGCTTCACAACGGTCGCGCCCAGGGCCGTCTCCGACGCGCCGCTGAAGCCCAGGCGCCCGAGCGCTGTCCTCATGGAATTGATGGATACTCCGTCGAAATTTGCCGAGAACGACGGCGCGACGCTCGCGACCACGGTTTCCCCCCGCCGTATCATGTCTCTTGCTTTGTGTGTGTCATCCCTTATACTCTTGGTCTTTTGCGGACATATCACGAAACATCTGCCGCAGATTACGCATTCTTCGGTCAATATTTCCACACGCGCCGTGCCGGTCGAAAAACTGATCGACTTGACAGGACAGTGTCTTATACATTTGTAACAGTGCCTGCAATTCGCTCCGCTGAATTGCAGGTAATCGGACGCGCCCGTCATCGCTGTCGGTTTAAAAATCCACTGCCTTGCCGTAAAACGTGCTCTTAAGCAGGCGTTCCATCTCGGGCGGCGTGACCTCTCTCGGGTTGCCTTTCAGTTTCCGCAAAGTTTCGAGAGAATTCTTTCCGTAGTAAATGTCTCTTGGCAACGTAAAACGCGACATAAATCATCCCTCCGTTTGTTTTTTTCGCCGTTTCGGGCCTTTTCGCTATAAGTCTAATCACAAGAAAGAAGTGTGGGTAATGTCTTTTTGGAATATCGATATTCCAATATCAATATATGAATGTTGACTTCTGGGGTAAATATCGATATTATAATATTGACTTGCGCCAATTCATAAAATCGACGGTTCTGTCCGCCTTATTCACAAACCGGAGGTATGGTCATGAAGGATGATAAGATCACGCAATTGATGTCACACCAAGCCATACGGAGGCTTCCGCATTATCTGAAATATCTGAAAAACCTCGATACCGCCTCGAACGATCGCATATCGGCCGCCGTGATGGCGGCGGATTTGCGGCTTTACGAGGGATTGGTCAGGAAGGACCTCGCGTTCGTGAGCAGCGTCTCCGGAAAACCGCGAGTAGGTTTCAAGATCGACGATCTCATTTCGGGCATAGAACATTTCCTGGGTTACGACATGCCGAACCGTGCCGTGCTGGCGGGCGCGGGGCATTTGGGCAAAGCGCTGCTGTGCTACAGGGGTTTCGAGAGTTATAAACTGGAGATAGTCGCGGCGTTCGACGTCGCGGAGAAACTGATAGGGAGCGAGATATGCGGCAAAGAGGTTTTTCCGCTCGAAAAAGCCCGTGACCTCTGTCCGAGGCTGAACGTCCGAATCGGAATCATAACCGCGCCTGCCGCCGTGGCTCAGGAAGTGTGCGACATCCTGGTAGACGCTGGGGTTCTGGCGGTATGGAATTTCGCCCCAGCCCAATTGAGCGTACCGCGGGGCATTCTGGTGCAGAACGAAAATATGGCCGAATCGCTCGCGATATTGTCAAATCACCTGACGGAAAAGAGACGATAGGCGTGAACACTCTTCATCTCAAATATGCCGTCGAAGTCGAAAGAACCGGCTCGATAACGAAGGCGGCTGACAGACTGTACATGAATCAGCCTCACCTGAGCAAGACGATACGCGAGTTGGAGGAGACTTTGGGCATGGCGATATTCAGGCGCACCCCAAAGGGTATTGTTCCCACGGAAAAAGGGACTGAATTCCTCGCGGCAGCCAGAAACATACTGGCCGAGGTCGAGGCGATGGAGAGGATAATGAGCGGCGCCGCGTCAAAAGTGTCGCTCCACGTAGCCGTTCCAAGGGCGAGTTACGTGTCGCACGCGTTCACCGAATTCATGAAGACCGTCCCCCCGGACAGAGAGTTGGATATCGACTACAGGGAAACGAACTCGGCGAGTATCGTCGAACACGTCACGAGCGGTGAATGCGGCATCGGAATCGTGCGGTGCAGGGCAGATTACTCAACCTACTTCGAGGACATGTTCCGCGAGAAGAACCTGCGCTTCGAACCGGTGCGCGAGTTCGAATATCTCGCGTTGATGTCGGACAGACATCCGTTGGCTAACGATGAAATTGCAAGATGCGAGGACCTCTCGCGGTACATCGAGATCATTCACGGCGACTCGGAATTTCAGTCCGGCGTTCCCAACGGAACGAACGCCCACAGGGAAAAGACTATAGCTATATACGAGCGCGGAAGCCAGTTCGAGATACTCAAAAGAATCCCAGGCGCTTATATGTGGGTATCCCCGATGCCGGAGGAAGTGCTCTCGACGTTCTCCCTGACCCAGAAGAGGTCAGATATGCCGGACAACCTCCACAGGGATTTTCTCATATCCCGCCGCGGATATCGCCTCACGGAAGATGACAGGGGCTTTATCGAAAAACTGGGTGACACCGTGAAAGAAACGAGTTCGCTCTAAATTTCCGCCGAACGCGGTTTGATGTAAAACCGTCGATGCCCGTAAATAAATAACGGTATATTGATATTGGAATATCGTTATTCCCTTTTGATTATTTCCCCTCTCTTTCCTTCACTGTAGCATTGCCTCCCGTGAAAGCCACAAAAAACCAAGGAGGCGATTGCCGTGAAGATGGCTGAACTTCAGTTTGAAATTCTGCAAAAGACTTCGCCAGGAATCAAGAAGAAAAGATTCAGGCACGAACGGGAGATAAACGAGTCGCACCGCGACGGTGACCGCGTATCTTCTCAGCTTGCCGGCGAAACGGGCGATGAAATTGGCGAGTTGTACGAGCGCATAGCGTCGGTGAGGATGGCTCAGGAGATTTTCGCGAAATATTCCCAGGATCGCGTGGACAAAATTTTCACAACGGCGGCCAAGGCCGCGAACCGCGCGCGGATTGCGCTCGCCAAGATGGCAGCCGGCGAGACCGGGATGGGGATAGCCGAGGACAAAGTGATAAAGAACCATTTTGCCGCCGAGTACATTTACAACGCGTACAAGGAGACCAAGACCTGCGGCGTCATAGAGGAGGACCGCGCGTTCGGAGTGAGGAAGATCGCCGAGCCGGTCGGCTTGGTAGCGGCAGTCATACCGACCACCAATCCGACATCGACGACCATATTCAAGGCGCTGCTGGCTCTAAAGACGAGAAACGGGATGATAATAAGCCCGCATCCAAGGGCCGAGCGCTGCACGGTCGAAGCCGCCAGGATAATTCTCGAAGCCGCCGTTGAAGCGGGCGCTCCGGAGGGAATAATATCGTGGGTAAATTCCCCGACGATAGAACTGACCAACATACTCATGAAAGAAGCCGATCTGATACTCGCCACCGGCGGCCCCGGAATGGTGAGAGCGGCGTATTCGTCGGGCAAGCCGGCGATTGGCGTCGGCAGCGGCAACACTCCCGCGATAATAGACGAGACGGCCGACCTCAAAATGGCCGCCGCGTCCGTCATTCACTCCAAGAGCTTCGATAACGGGATGATTTGCGCTTCCGAGCAATCTGTGATAGTAGTGGACGAGGTGTACGCGAAGATGCGGGACGAGTTGGGGAAACTCGGCGCGTATTTTCTGGACGCCGCGGAGACCGAACCGGTTCGCCGCACGATAATCAAAAACGGCGCTTTGAACTCCAAAACAGTCGGCCAGCCCGCCGCCAAAATAGCCGAAATGGCCGGCATCTCCGTGCCGCCCGGCACTAAGATACTGGTCAGCGAGGTCGAAAGCGTAGAATTGGAGGAGGAATTCGCGCACGAGAAGCTTTCTCCGGTACTCGCCATGTACAGGGCGTCCGATTTCGGAGAGGCGATGGACAAGGCCGAGCGCCTGGTGGCTCACGGCGGCCCCGGGCATACGTCGGCGCTCTACACCGACGCTGTGAAGCGCCTGGACAGGATAGACGCGTTCGGAGCCCGGATGAAAACGGGGCGCGTTCTGGTAAACATGCCGTCCTCGCAGGGAGCGATCGGCGATCTCTACAATTTCAGGCTCGCTCCGTCGCTGACGCTGGGCTGCGGAACATGGGGAGGCAACTCTGTATCGGAGAACGTGGGAGTCAAACACCTGCTCAACATAAAGACTGTTGCCGAGAGGAGAGAAAACATGCTGTGGTTCAGGTCGCCGGAGAAAGTGTATATCAAAAAGGGCTGTCTCGGGGTCGCTCTCGCTGAATTGAAGTCCATAGGCAAACGCAGGGCTTTCGTAGTGACCGACTCGTTTCTCTATGCCAACGAATACGCGAAACCCGTCACCGGAAAGCTCGACGAACTGAGCATCGAACACGCGGAGTTCTTCGAAGTGGAACCGGATCCGACGCTCGCCTGCGCAGTCGAAGGAGCGAGAGTGATGAGAGCCTTCGCCCCGGATTGCATAATAGCGCTGGGGGGAGGTTCCGCGATGGACGCCGCGAAAATAATGTGGGTGATGTACGAGCATCCGGAGGCCGATTTCGGGGACATGGCAATGCGGTTCGCCGACATCCGCAAGAGGGTGTACGCGTTTCCCAAAATGGGAGAGAAGGCATATTTCGTCGCGATTCCGACGACGGCGGGAACGGGCTCTGAGGTAACTCCGTTCGCCGTCATCACGGACCAGAATACAGGCATAAAATACCCTCTCGCGGATTACGAACTGATGCCCGACATGGCGATAGTGGACGCCGATATGATGATGAACGCGCCGAAGGGGCTCACGTCGGCGTCGGGAATCGACGCTCTCACCCACGCGCTCGAAGCCTACGCATCAATGATGGCGACCGACTATACAGACGGGCTCGCCCTTCAGGCTTTGAAGATGATATTCGCCTATCTGCCAAGGGCGTACAAAGACGGCCCGAACGATCCCGAAGCCCGCGAGAAGATGGCGAACGCCGCGACAATGGCCGGCATGGCGTTCGCCAACGCGTTTCTCGGCGTCTGCCACTCCATGGCGCACAAGCTGGGAGCGTTCCATCATCTGTCGCACGGTATAGCCAACGCGCTGATGATCGAGGAAGTCATCAGGTTCAACGCCTCCGAGTCCCCTGTCAAGATGGGCACTTTCCCGCAATACGACCGCCCGCGCGCGCTCGCCCGCTACGCCGAGATAGCCGGCAGCCTCGGAATGAATGGGAGCAGTGATACGGAAAAACTGGAGAGCCTGATCGCTGCCGTAAGAGCGATCAAAGAACGCGTCGGAATCAAAGCGATGATAAAAGACTACGGGGTGGACGAAAAATATTTCCTCGAAACGCTGGACGAAATGACCGAGCACGCGTTCGACGACCAGTGCACCGGCTCCAATCCCAGATATCCCCTGTTCGGAGAGATCAAGGGCATGTACATGAGGGCCTACTACGGGGAACTGGAAAAGTGAGCGCCGCATGTACAAAATATTGTATGCGCGCAATATAGCGCCAAAGGAATTCGACTTTCTGATCGAAGCCCCCGAGATAGCCTCCCACGCGAAGCCCGGACAGTTCGTGATCGCCAGACACGGCGAGCGGGGCGAGCGCATACCTCTGACCATCGCCGATTTCGACCCCGTCAGAGGCGCAATACGCCTGATATTTCAGGTTGTTGGGCGCACCACCGTTGAACTGGCCATGCTCCGCGAGGGAGGCTTCATAACCGACGTCGCCGGCCCGCTCGGGACGCCGAGCGAGATCGAACATTTGGGAACTGTGATGGCGATCGGAGGAGGAGTAGGCATAGCCGCTCTGTTTCCGATAATCCGAGGGCTGAAAAAGGCAGGAAACAAGGTCATAACTATACTCGGCGGACGTACCTCGGAGTTGGTCATAATGAAAGACGAGTGCGGGCGATACTCCGACGACTTGATAATTACGACCGATGACGGTTCGGAGGGGCAAAAGGGCCTTGTGACGGACGCTATGAAATCCGTCGCGGCACGGGGCGAGCGGATAGATCGCTGTTGGGCGGTAGGACCGACCGTAATGATGAAATTCTGCTCCCTCACGGCGTCCGAACTGGGCATTCCGATATGGGTGTCGATGAACCCGATAATGATCGACGGAACGGGCATGTGCGGAGGATGCAGGCCCTCGGTCGAAGGGAAGATAAAGTTCGGCTGTGTCGACGGCCCCGAGTTCGACGGCGCGAAAGTGAATTGGGATGAATTCATGAATCGCATGAGGCAATACCGCAATGAGGAAAAGATATCCATGGAGAGGTATGAGACAGAGGTTATGTCATGGCTGTGAATAAAACCAGAACGCCGATAGGGGAACAGAATCCTGAAGAGCGCGTGAGGAATTTCGGTGAGGTCTGCCTTGGATACACGGAAGAGGAGGGGCGCATGGAAGCCGCGCGGTGCCTTCAATGCGGCGACGCTCCGTGCATAGGAGGCTGTCCCGTGGCCATAGACATTCCGGCTTTTATACTGGCGGTAAAGGATGGGGATATGAGGCGAGCGGCGGATATCATGTCGCGTTATACGAACCTGCCAGCCGTCTGCGGAAGAGTCTGCCCGCAAGAGACGCAATGCGAGGGAGTATGCCGTCTGGGGCGCGCCAAAGGTTTCGAACCGGTCGCCATAGGCAAGTTGGAACGCCTGGTGGCCGACTGGAACTACTCGCAGCCTGCCGCGCCGAAAATCTCTGAAACGGCCGGGAGCGGAAAAATCGGGCGAGTGGCTGTGGTGGGCTCCGGGCCGGCCGGATTGACCGCAGCCGGAGATCTAGTGAAAATGGGCTATGACGTGACGGTCTTCGAGGCGCTGCACGCGCCAGGTGGAGTTCTGATGTACGGTATACCGGAGTTCAGGCTTCCGAAATCTATCGTCGAAAAGGAGATTAAGGCGATAACGGACCTCGGGGTCAAATTCGTTCCGAATGCCATAATCGGCCGCACCATAACCATCAGCGAGGTAGAAAGCGGGTTCGACGCCTGTTTCATAGGCATCGGGGCCGGCGCGCCGCATTTTCAGGCGATACCGGGCACGACGCTCAACGGAGTATCGTCCGCCAGCGAATATCTCACGAGGATAAATCTGATGCATGGATACAAGTTTCCCCATTACAACACCCCGGTTAAAAAATCGAAGAAAGTCGTCGTCATCGGCGGCGGAAACGTCGCCATGGACGCCGCGCGTTCGGCGATGCGCCTGGGAGCCGATGCTGTCAGCATAATTTACAGGAGATCTGAGGCCGAACTGCCGGCGCGCGTCGAAGAATATCATCATGCGCTGGATGAGAGAATCTCGTTTCACTGGCTCTCAAACCCGACGGAGTACGTGGACGACGGAAGCGGCAGTCTCAAAGGCGTTACCTGCGTGAAGATGGCACTGGGAGAAGCGGACGCGTCCGGACGCGGACGCCCGATACCGATCCCGGGAAGCGAGTTTTTCATGGAGGCCGACACCGCGATAGAAGCCATAGGGCAGGAAGCGAACAAAATCCTGCTCTCCTCATGCCCCGGACTGAAACTCAATAAACGGGGCTACATAGAAACCGACCCCGAGACCGGAGAGTCCTCGATACCATGGATATTCGCAGGAGGAGATATAGTGACCGGGGCGGCGACCGTCATTTTAGCGATGGGCGCCGGCAAGGCGTCGGCCGCGGCGATAGACAGGTATGTGAGATCAAGGAAAGCGCAAGCGTAAGGCAAACCGGAGGTCCGCCACTTACTGAACACTACCAGCTAAAGCTGGTAGGTTCTTAAGCGACTGAAAGTCGCTTTCAGGCTAAAGCCTGCTGAAAGCTCATTGACTCAAGCCAACTTAAGATGGCGACTCAAACTCGCCGCCTATCGTGATGTTATCTGATGATTCCATATGGCTCTCGATATACTCTTTTATCGTTTCCTGAGATATCACCCCTGTCGTTGCGCAAAAATAACCCCT
>JAISDQ010000178.1 GCA_031264605.1 Synergistaceae bacterium
GTCAGGATGGCTTCCGTGTCGACGATCGGCATAGCCTGCATAGCGTACGCGATAGGCGCGGGCGGTATCGGGACGATACTATTCGAGGGGATGAGGCAGCTCCTGTACGTTAAAATAATCTGGGGCGCGATACTGGCGATCCTTCTCTCAGCGGTCGTGAATAACGCGCTGCTCGCGCTCGAAAAACACTTCGCGAGACGAACTGATCCGGGCAGGTCGTAAAGAACGCGGCTACTGTTCCACCCGTTCGAGACCGCGTTCCGCTTTTACCGTGAGCGAGGTCAGGGCTAGGCGCAGATACGGCTCGCCGTCGTACTCGTAGTTTTCCAGGACTCCCGCCGCTTCTACCCAGTCGTTTTCATCAGGATACGCGGTTTTTTCATCCCCCCACGCGACCTCGAACCCGGCGTTGGCGTCGTAGCCGCAGCAGCCCGGGCCGTAGCGGAACACATAATAGACCGGCGGCGACACCTCATTGTCGAGCCCGAACATACCCTCCAGCTTGATGGTACGCCCTAGGTATTCGTCGGGGTTGATGTAGACGTCGTTGGTCTGTGCGACGAACATCTTTTCCTTTATCTCGACTACGTCGCCCGCGAATGACGCGACGGGCAGCAAACACAGAATTAAGGCTGAAACGAGCAGTTTTTTCATTTACCTGGCCTCCCCCGGCGATACGCTTCCCGCCGCGCGTTCCCTCAACAATTTGACGGCGCAGCAGGCGAGAAACACCAAAATATTGACCGATACCACGCTCGCCCCGGTCGGGGTGGCGTATATATATGATACCACAACTCCCGTCACAAAGCAGAACAGCGATATCACTGCCGATGAAATGACTACCGTTCTGAACTTCGTGAAAACGCGCATGGAGGACAGGGCAGGGAAAATTATCAGGCTCGATATGAGAAGCGCGCCCATCATCCTCATACCCAGCACTATGGTGACGGCCGAGAGCACGGCGATGAGGGCGTTGTACGCTCCCGCCTTCACTCCGGTCGCGCGGGCGAACGTCTCGTCGAAAGTCACCGCGAATATCTTGTTGTAAAACAGGACGAACGTCACCAGCACGCAGACCGACAGCGCCACGCTGATATATACGTCCGAACGCTTCATCGACAGTATGCTGCCGAACAGATAGTTGCAGACGTCGATATTCATGCCCGTGGTGAGCGATATCACCATGACGCCTATAGCTAAAGACGCCGTCGATATCAGGGCTATCGCCGAGTCTCCCCTTATCTTGCTGCTCTCGCTTATCCTAAGCAGGCCGAACGCGGCGAGCATGACGGCCGGAATCGATACCGCGAGAGGGGCCGCGCCAATCGCCATCGCCACGGCGAGCGCGCCGAAACCCACGTGAGAGAGGCCGTCCCCTATCATAGAGTACCGCTTCAGCACCAGGCTCACCCCGAGAAGCGACGCGCAGAGCGATACCAGCGCGCCGACAATGAACGCCCTCACGAGAAACGTGTACGAGAACATCTCGCGCACGACGCCTAACAGATCAGTCATTTTCGAGACCTCCGATGAATTTTTTCCCCGCGTCGCTGGCGAGGTAATTCTCCCTGTCCGCGAAAAGCACCCCGCCTCCGTGCACATACAGAACGTGGGAGGCGTCGGAAACGGCCCTTCTCACGTCGTGCGACACCATGATCACCGTGACGTCCCCCGCCGACCGGATTTCCGAGAGCGCTTCGTAAAACTCGACCGTCGCCATCGGATCGAGTCCGGCGACGGGCTCGTCCAATATCAGAAGACGTCCCTCCGAACAGAGGGCTCGGGCGAGCAAAACCCTCTGCCGCTGCCCGCCCGACAGCTCTCCGAAATTCTTGTCGCGCAATTCGTACACCCCGAGGCGTCTCATGCTGTCCGCGGCAACCGCCCGGTCACGCCTCGAATAGAACGGGCGCAGTCCCCTGGAAGCGAGACGCCCCGAAAGAACCACTTCGAAAGCTCCGGCGGGAAAGCTGGCTCCGCCCGCGCTTCTCTGCGGCAGGTAGCCAACGCCATCGGGCGCGAGCCCGTCGCCGTATTCGATTCGCCCTTCGATAGGACGCAGCAGGCGCAGCATCCCCAGAATAAGCGTGCTCTTGCCGGAGCCGTTCTCGCCGGTGACGCACACGTAGTCTCCCGCGCCGACGCTGAAATCCACGCCCCGCAAAACGGGGACGCCGTTATAGCCCAATGCCGCGCCGACGCAGGAGACCAGAGACATTCAGTTGAGCGCCTTCCGCAGATTTTCCGCGTTCGCCGACATCAGCTCCAGATAACCGACGCCGCGCTCGAAATCCTCGCGCGTGACGTTGTGGCACGAGTGCATCAGCATCGGAACGGCCCCCGTACTCTCGCCTATGGCGTCCGCGATCTTCTCGTTGGAGAACTCGCGGTAAAAGACGACCGGGATGTTCTCGGCCCTCACCTTGTCGATCAGAAAAGCGACGGTGGCCGCGCTCGCTTCTGTCTCAGTGGAACAACCGGGAAAAGCGGCGAAATACTCGAGGCCGTATTCGTCGGTGAAATAGCGGAACGGAAACCTGTCGCCGAATACTACGAGGTTCCTTTTACCATCGGAGACTATGCTTTTGAACTCGCCGCCGAGAGCGGCCAGTTTTTCGGCGTAGGCGTCCGCGTTGCGGCGAAACAGCTCCGCGCGCGATTTATCGAGTTCGCACAGCCTGTCCGCCAGCGCGTTCACTATTTTGATCGCGTTAGTGGGCGACGTCCAGACGTGCTCGTCGTATTCCGCATGGCCCTCGCCTTCTTCTTCCTCCTCGGCTTCCTCCTGCATGCCTTCGGTTATCTCCTCTTCGACCGTATCAACGAGGCTCATCAGGGACACGACGTTTATCTTCCGTCCGGCCGATTCCTCCGCGGACTCCAGAATCCGTTCGGCCCAGTCGTCCGACTCGCCTCCCACATAAACGAACATGTCGCAGCCGCTTATCTTGATGATGTCCTGCGGCGTAGGTTCGAACGAATGGCTCTCCGAGCCCGGGCGCAGCAGCATGGTTACGTCGGCCTCGCCGCCAGTGATTTGACGCGCGAAGTCGTACTGGGGAAATATCGTGGTAATTATCTTGAGTTTTTCGGCCGCGAGAGCGCCCGAAACGAAGGAACAAAACAACGCCGCTGAAAGCGCCGCGGCCGCTAAAATTTTTTTCATGATCAAACCCCTTTCTTACGATGAAGACGCTGAAAATCCATGCGATACCGTGACATCATGGGCTCGTATCAGCACGTGAGTTTTACCATGAGCTCGGCCAAAGAGAGACGCCGCAAGCCGTCACGGCCTTCGGACGCGCCGCGCCGAGCGTATTGCGCGGCAAACAGGCGGGAGAATACGCCGCTGGAAGGCGAAACGGCGGCCTCGGTCAGCGAGCGCGCGGCTGCGGTCTGAGCGCATACGGGGCAGTTCTCCCCGCCGCAGTCATGATCCGCCTCACGCGCCGGGAAAAACGAGTCCATCAAAAGACAAGCCCAAAAACACAGACAAAGGAACGCGGCACAACGTCCGCTGCTTTTCATTTCGCCGAACACTCGCCGCACCTGCCGTAAAACACCGTCCTGCGCCCATCGACGAAAAAGCCCCCCGGTTTTTGGGCGGACTTGATCTCCTGAAAGGCGCGTCCCAGCTCCGCGCTCTCGAAATGGACCACCTTGCCGCATGACACGCACATGAGATGATAATGTTCGGCGCACGCTTCGGCGTCGGCGACGAATTGATAGCAGGCCGAGTTAAATTCCGACAGGAAATATTTTCTGACTTCGCCGCCCTCTTCCAGCACGGCAAGCGACCGGTACACCGTGGATTTAGCGACCGGGGTGCGGCGGGATTTCAGGATATCCACGATTTCATCCGCCGTAAAATGACGCTCCGCGTCGGACGCGAGACAATCGAGGATAAGTTTTTTCTGTCTGGTGTTTCTGGACGCGCACTTCTGTTTTTCAGCGCCCGCGCCTTCGCCGTCCGTCATCTTCCGCCGCCTTCATCCACTATTGAGACTCGGTCTCAATTTGAATAATATATTCGACGGCGGCGATTGTCAAGCGCGCCCCCCCATCCGGGCGCAGATATAAAATAAGCATTATCTTACGAAAAACCGCGTTGCCGCTGACGAGGAAGGCCGATCTTGAGCGCAAGCGGCTCGGAGCCATAAAAAAGACGCTCAAAGCCGCTCTCGGACAGTACGTATCGCTGAAGACACTTTTCGAGTAAAAGTAAGCGCCCTTGCCCTGTCAAAAACCGAACTGAAGCACGGTTGTTTCGTGGAATTCCTTGCCGGGTTGGAGGAGCGCCGTCGGAAATTCCGGGTGGTGGGGTGAGTCGGGATAATGGCCGGTTTCCAGGCAAAACGCGGATCTGTGGGTGAAAACCCTTCCCTTTCCCTTTAACGTCCCATCCAGGAAATTGCCGGTGTAGAGATGAACGGCGGGTTGAGTCGTGAAAACCCTTATGGAGCGTTCTCCGTCCGGAGCGCACGCCTCGGCGGCAAGAACGGGGGCTTCGGCGTTATGTGTATTCAGAATGAAAGTGTGGTCGTAGCCGCGGCCGGTTTTAATGTTTTTGTCATCTGCCGAGATGTCCCGGCCGATGGTTTTCTGGTGTCTGAAATCCAACGGAGTCCCGTCCACCGGCAGTATTCTCCCCGTGGGGATGAGGTCGCCGCCCGATTCGAGAAAAGAATCGCCGTTTATTTGGAGAAGGTGGTTCTCTATCGTCTCGTCGATTCCCCCGGCAAGATCGAAATACGCGTGGTTGGTGAAATTGACGAACGTGTCGGCGTCGGTTGCCGCGAAGTATTCCATGATGAATTTGTCCTCATCGTCGAGCGCGTATTTCACAGTAACCTTGAGATTTCCGGGGAAACCGTCCTCTCCGTCGGGAGAGACGGTCTTGAAGATCACGGTTCCGCCGGCGTCCGTTTCCGCCGCGAAAACCCGTTTGCTGAACGAACCGTGCAGGTAATTCGCGCCGTCGTTTTGCGTGAGTTTATAGCCGCGGCCGCCTATCGTCATTTCAGCGCCTCTTATCCTGTTGGCGTAGCGCCCGACGAACGCGCCCTGGCTCGAATTGTCGGATTCGTATCCGGCCACGTCGTCGAAACCCAGCACTATATCCGCGTGTCCGGACGCGGAAGGCAGCAAGATATTGGTAATACAGCATCCGTAGTTTATGCACCTGACTATGACGCCGTTTCTGTTTTGAAGTTCAAATTGGTCGACGTCCTGTCCGTCCTCGGTGACTCCAAAATGTTTGCGCTTCATTTCAAATCCTCCCTCGCGAATCGTCTTGTTCTATGATATCACCGACTTTGTAAAAAACAAGCATAATGATTATTTATATTTACATCATAATAATTTATTATACTGTAAAATGAAACATGAATTTAATAGGACATTATAAAAACTCTGAACTATTCCCAAAGGAGGCAATCGAATGACGAAAGCGCGTCTCGCTGTCAGCGACATTCGAAAGGGCGCATACGACGAGATTTTTAAGACGCTTTACTGGCCGGATGAAAAAACCGTCTCGCAGCAACGCGGCAGATACGCGGGCGCTATCGACTCCTTCGGGCGGCATTACGGCGAGGACAGGGATATTTCGATATATTCGGTTCCGGGGCGCGTGGAATTGTGCGGAAACCACACCGACCACAACAACGGCGTGGTCTTGGCTTCGGCCGTCAATATCGACATCATCGCGGTGGTCTCGAAGTCCCTCGGCGGCGTCATCCGGCTTCGGTCATACGGCTTCGCCGCCGAAGACGTCGTTGATCTGGACGAGCTTTCACCCGACGAGCGCGAATTCGGAAAATCATCCGCCATAATCCGGGGCGTCGCCGCCGCTTTTCGTGACAGAGGCGGCGGATACGGCGCTTTTGACGCCTATACAACCTCCGATGTCCTGAGGGGCGGCGGGCTGTCGAGTTCCGCGGCTTTCGAAGTGTGCGTGGGATCGGTTTTGAACGGGGAGTATAACGAGGGACGGTTTGACGCCGTGACGCTCGGCATGATCGGGCAGTATGCGGAAAATAAATTTTTCGGCAAGCCGTCCGGTTTGATGGACCAGATTACCTGCTCGGTGGGGGGAACCGTCTCCATAGACTTCGAGGATCACGCGTCTCCGCGGGTGGAGAAAGTCCCGCTCGATCTGGCCTCTCGGGGCGTTTATCTCGTGGTCACCGATACGAAGAGCGACCACTCGGACCTCACGGAGGAATACGGGGCGATTCGCCGCGAGATGGAGAGCGCGGCGGCTTGCCTGGGCAAAAAATACCTCAGGGCGGTCGAATACGAAGATTTTAAATCCCGCATCGCGGATGTGAGGCGGAGTGCGGGTGACCGCGCCACGGTCCGCGCGATACACTTTTTCGAGGAATGCCGGCGGGTGCGCGAAGCGGTCTCCGCGGCAAAGGACGGGGATATGCCGCGCTGGCTCTCGATCATAGGCGAGAGCGGGCATTCGTCCTTCGAGTTCAACCAGAACGCCTATTGCGTCGGGACTCCGGAACGTCAGGGGATACCGGTGGGTTTGGCGGTCTCGGAGGCAATTCTGGGCGGACGGGGGGCTTGCAGGCTCCAGGGCGGCGGATTTGCCGGCGCGATTCAGGCGTTTGTTTACGGCGATCTGCTGGATGAGTATTGCGGCGCGATGAGAAGTGTGTTCGGCGACGGCGCGTGCCGCGTCCTGAACGTGAGGGCGCGGGGCGGAATCAGGATTTTGTAGTCCATCGGGAGGAGAAATTTCTGCATGTCGGTATTGGTCACCGGCGGAGCCGGGTACATAGGAAGTCATACGTGTGTGGAACTGATACATGCGGGCCGCGACATAATAGTGGCCGACAGTCTCGTCAATTCGAGCCGCGAGTCT
Organism: Synergistaceae bacterium; assembly: GCA_031264605.1. Classification (GTDB taxonomy): domain Bacteria; phylum Synergistota; class Synergistia; order Synergistales; family Synergistaceae; genus JAIRKI01. Next base: position 6,875 of record JAISDQ010000178.1, read on the forward strand.
CTTCGCAGGGTCGAGCGCATTACCGGCCGCAAGGTTAAATTTTATAAAACAGACGTGGCTTCGAAACGCAAGATTGCCGAGATTTTCAGGGAAAATCCCGGCATTGATTCCGTAATCCATTTCGCCGGGCTGAAGGCGGTAGGAGAGAGCGTGGTCAAGCCGCTCGATTATTACTCGAACAACCTCTCCTGTACGTTGTCGCTGCTGCGCGCGATGAAAAAACACAACGTCGGGAAAATCGTCTTTTCGTCGTCCGCCACGGTTTACGGGGATCCGAAAAGCGTTCCGGTGGCGGAGAATTTTCCGACGTCGGCCACGAATCCTTATGGCGCCACGAAACTGTTCATAGAAAGGATACTGAGGGACGTCTGCGCGGCGGACCGGTCTTTCAACGCCGCTATCCTGCGTTATTTCAATCCGATAGGCGCGCATCCGTCGGGATTGATAGGCGAGGACCCCGAAGGGATACCGAACAATCTGGCGCCTTACATAGCGCAGGTTGCCGTCGGAAAATTGGAGCGCGTGCGCATCTTCGGCAACGATTACCCCACTCCGGACGGTACCGGCGTCCGCGATTACATCCACGTAGTCGACCTCGCCAGGGGGCATGTGGCGGCTTTGAAGAAACTGGATGAAAATTGCGGCGAATTTGTGTGTAACCTGGGAGCCGGCAAGGGGTACAGCGTCCTGGAAGTGATAGCCGCGTTCGAGAAGGCTTGCGGCAAACGTATCGATCGCGAGTTCACGCTTCGACGCCCCGGCGACATCGCCGAGGTTTACGCGGACCCGGCCAAAGCTTTAAGGGAATTGGGCTGGAAAACAGAATATGGGATAGACGAAATGTGCGATGATTTGTGGCGATGGCAGAGCGCCAATCCAAACGGTTACGGTAAATGAAGGAGGTAATGTCGTGGAGAAACCGGCATTGGTAATACTGGCGGCCGGATTGGGAAGCAGGTACGGCGGTTTGAAGCAGATAGACCCCGTGGGAGAGCACGGCGAGCTGATTATCGATTATTCGATTTACGACGCGGTCAAAGCCGGGTTCGAAAAGGTCGTGTTCATAATCACCCACGCTCTGCGCGACGATTTCATGGAGGTCATCGGCGACAGGATAAAAAAATACGCCGCGACCGAATACGCTTATCAGGATATAAACGACATACCGGCGGGATATTCGCTGCCGGAAGGCAGGACGAAACCTTGGGGAACCACGCAGGCGCTTTTGTCGGCGCGGCCGGTTTTGGGGGAAGGGCCTTTCGCCGTGATCAACGCCGACGATTTTTACGGCGCGTCGGCGTACCGGACCATTTACGAATGGCTTTCGGCCCCGCGCCCCAGCGACGGGAAATCGCATTACGCGATGGTCGGTTACAGAATAGAGAACACCGTGACCGATAGCGGCACGGTCGCGCGCGGAATATGCGCGTCTGATGAAAACGGTTATCTCACGAGCATCGTGGAACGCACGCAGGTCGAGAAATACGGACTCGGCGCGCGCTATTCCGAAGACAAGGGAGCCACTTGGAACCCGATTTCTCCCGGCACGCTCGTGTCGATGAATTTCTGGGGGCTCGACGGGAAATTCTTCGACACGGCGGAACGCGATTTTCCGCCCTTCCTTGACGCCAACCTGCCCTTGAACCCGCTCAAATGCGAATATCTGCTTCCCAGCGAAGTCGGAACCCAGCTTCGCGCCGGCGATTGCGACGTCAAGGTATTGGAGAGCCCGGACGCCTGGCACGGGATCACCTACAGGGAGGATAGGCCCGGCGTGATGAAAGCGGTCAAGGAGCTGCACGCGCTGGGAGTATATCCTAAACCGCTTTGGAACTGAGCAGGAGGGGGTTACGAAATGATAAAAGCTTACACCGCTTACACCGGCGAAGTTGACGACGCCGAAACGGCGGTCGCCGAGATAATGGAACAATTGGGGGATATCTCGCGGCTGAGTGAAAACGCCGTCGGGCTGCTCGCCTGTTACAGTGATTTCGTCGATTCGGGGGTCGTCAAAGAGCTTTGTGCCGCGCTGCCGTTCGACGTCATAGGGACGACCACGCTGGGCAGCGTTGTCCGCGATTCGGAAGGCAGGATGATTCTCTCGCTGATCGTTCTGTCCGGCGACGACGCCGAGTTCGCCGCCGGAGTTACTGGGCCGATGACCGCGGCCGACGAAGCGCCCCTCGCCGCCGCCTATGATGAAGCGTCGCGGAAATTGTCCGCCAAACCGGCGCTCATGATCATATTCGCTCCGCTTCACATCAACGCGAGCGGGGATTTTTACGTCGACGCTCTTTCGAGGATATCGGGAGGAGTGCCGGTCTTCGGAATGATGACTGTGGATAACACGAGCGATTACAGGAACGCGGCGGTGATAAGCGAAGGGGACGCCTACGCCGACCGCTGCGCGTTTCTTTTGATTGGAGGCAATGTGAATCCGGAGTTTTTCATAGCGTCCGTGCCGTCCGAGCGCATATCGGCGGAGAAGGCGGTGGTCACGGGCGCCGAAGGGAACCTGGTGCGCACGATAAACGAAAAACCCGTAGTGGATTATCTCGTGAGACTCGGGCTGAAAAGGAATCCCGACGGAACCATCATAGGGATAAACTCGTTTCCCTTCGTGGTCGACTATAACGACGGCACGTTTCCCGTGGTGCGCGTGATGTTCGCGCTCACTCCCGAAGGGGCGGCCGTGTGCGGGGGGGACATACCGGAAGGCGCGACTATGTCGGTAGGACATATCGACGCGGAGAAAGTGCTGTCGACGACGCGCGGCGCGCTGTCGAAGGCCCTTTCGTGGCGCGATGACGCTTGTTTCCTGATATTTTCGTGCGTGGGGCGCTATTTTGCCCTCGCCCACGAGACCACTGCCGAAATGCAGCTCGTACAGGACGTTATGAAGGGAAACGAAGTACCGTTCATGTTCGTCTATTCGGGCGGCGAAATGTGTCCGGTCGGGCAAAAGATGGCCGAAAGCGGGGAGCTTACCAACAGGAACCATAATGACACCTTTGTGCTTTGCAGACTTTAAATCCGGCGCGCGCGTGCGGAGGTGGGGTAATTGCCCGGTGAAATGCTGTCTGACGGGTTAGAGGAACTGCGGCGGGAAAACAAACGGCTTCTCGCCGAAAATAAAAAACTGTCCCGCGAGCTGAAATACGAACAGGCAATAAACGAGCGCAACAAGATAAGCGCGGAGGCGAAGGAGAACCTCAACAGGATAATATCGGCCGAAAAAACGCGGCTCGATCATTATATGAACATGCTCCTTTACAACTGCCCCGACCTGATACTATGCTTCGACGCCGAGGGTAAGCTCGTTTTCGCGAGCGAATCGTACCTCAGGAGTTCCAACGTCCCGGCTTCCGGCATGGCGGCGGGCAAAACTTACCTGGAACTCCTGTCGCCCGTCGTGGATGACGAGTTTCTGGAACGTACCGGCCGCCTGTTCAAAATTTCCCTGTCGGGCCGCAAGACCGTCGAAGCCGAACAAGACATAGATTTCGGTCAAAATGGGGATTTGCGCCATTATATTATAGAAGTCATCCCCATGTTCGAGGAAAACGGGAAAGAGGAAGGAGTTATCGTTTTCTTCTTCGATACCACTGAAATATCGAGGGCGCAGCGCGACGCCGAGAGAGCGCGCGAACTCGCGGAACAGTCGACCAAAGCCAAATCCGACTTTCTCTCGCGCATGAGCCACGAGATGCGCACGCCGATGAACGCTATAATCGGCATGACGAACATTGCGCGCGAGTCAGACGATTCCGACCGCAAAGAATACTGCCTCGAAAAAATCAGCGAGGCGTCGCGTCATCTCCTGGGCGTCATCAACGATATACTGGACATGTCGAAGATAGAGTCGGGAAAATTCGAGTTGTCCGAGGAGGCGTTCAGCTTCAGGAACATGCTGAAACGCGTGGTCGACGTAATAAATTTCCGGGTGGAAGAAAAATATCAGACTCTCACAGTCACGGTAGGCGACGACGTTCCGGGGATCATCATTTCGGACGAACAGAGACTCGCCCAGGTGATCACGAATTTGCTGTCGAACGCCGTCAAATTTACCCCCGAACATGGGGAAATTTCTATCCTGGCGGCCGTCTCGGCTTTTGACGGGGACATTTGCAAGCTCAGAGTCGTCGTGAAGGATAACGGCATAGGAATATCCGAAGAACAGCGCTCGAAACTTTTCAGGTCTTTCGAACAGGCGGACGGCAGCATCTCGCGCAAATTCGGCGGCACGGGGCTTGGACTAGCGATATCGAAACACATAGTTGAGATGACGGGCGGCAGCATATGGGTGGAATCCGAATTAGGGAAGGGCGCCGCTTTCATATTTGAAATAAACGCCCGCGCGGCGGACGCGGGCGAAGAGGCGGCGCCTGACCACGCCGATCATTTCGAATCGGACGACGGCATTTTTCGGGGAAAGAGAATATTGCTCGCCGAGGACGTGGAGATAAACTGCGAGGTTTTCTCTTCCCTGGTCGAGCATACCGGAATAGACATCGATTTCGCGCGCGACGGGCGGGAAGCTCTGGATATGTTCACGGCCCAGGCGGATCGGTACGACCTGATACTCATGGACATTCACATGCCCGAGATGGACGGATACGAGGCCACGCGCAGGATAAGGGAGTCGGGGCGCGAAAACGCGGAGACGATTCCGATAGTGGCTATGACCGCAAACGTCTTCAAGGAGGACATCGAACGCTGCAAGGCCGCCGGCATGAACGACCATCTGGGAAAACCGATAGACGCCGGAGAAGTTATAAGAAAACTCAGGGAATATCTGCTGCGCTGAACGGCGCGCGGGCGCGGCTTTAAATCTTTACCAGCCAGTCCGCTGATTTCAAATTGGCGTTATGAGCCTATCATGAGCCGCCGAATATTCCGAGCAGCAATAAGATGATTATGGCTGCCGAACCGGCGGCTATCACTATATCGAGCGTACGAAGCGATACGTTGATATTTTCGTACGGATTGCGCCGGATTCCCCTGGCGCGGGCTTTTAATTTTTCGGTTTCTTCCTCGGATTGCATTTTTTATTTCTTCGCTATGTATTTGCGTACGTCGATGGCCACGGCCACTATTATGATAAGCCCTTTGATGATGTACTGATAATACGCGTTGACGTTGAGGTAGTAGAGGCTGTAGTTTATGACCTGGAGTATGATGACTCCGATCAGCACGCCGGGTATTGTGCCGACGCCGCCGGTGAAGGATACTCCGCCTATGACGCATCCGCTTATGGCGTCGAGATCGTAGTTGAGGCCGGTCGCCGTGGTGACGCTCTGAACGCGGCCCGCTTCGAGGAATGCCGCTATCCCGTACAGCACGCCGGCTATCAGGTAAACGCAGAAGATGTTTTTGGTGACGTTGACTCCTGAGACGGCCGCGGCCTCGGCGTTGCCGCCTATGGCGAACATATTCTTTCCCGTCGTGGTCTTGTTCCAGATGACCCACATGAACGCCGAGCAAATTACCAAGTATATGACGAGGTAAGGCAGTTGCATGAAGCCGAGATCAAAATGGCCGTTCACAATGCCGATATAGCGCGGATCGAGGCTTGCCAGCGGCTGCGCGCCGTTTTTCTGGCTGTCGATGTAAAGGCACAGCGTACCGTAGGCTATGAGCTGCGTGCCGAGCGATATGATGAACGCGTGCATTTTGAGTATCGATATGCCGAAGGCGTTGATGCAGCAAAACATCATGCTCACTATTATCGCGAGTATCAGGGGGACGATCATGGGCAAAGGCTCCGTGATGTTAGGATACATTCTCGACGCGTAAGTGACGCTTTGCAGCAGGGACGCCGATACGGCGGCGGCGCATCCCAAAATTCGCCCCGCGGAGAGATCGGTTCCGGTGTAGACGATCATGCCCGCCACGCCCAAGGCCAGGATGCCCCTGGTCGACGCCTGAGCCATTATTTTGCTGAAGTTATTGAACGACAGGAAGCTCGGTTCTTTGACCACGACGGCGATTATGAGCACGCCCAGGATAACGTAGAGAGAGTAGTTCAGGAACCATTCCTTCCATTTCGCGCTTTCGGTGTCGGCCATTTCCAATATTCCTCCCTGATTAAACGTACAGCGCCGCGAGGCGCATTATTTCTTCCTGCGTGGCGTCCGAGGCGTCGAGTATGCCCGCGAAGCGGCCCCCCGACATCACGGCTATCCTGTCGGATATGCCAATCAGTTCGGGCATTTCCGAGGAGACCATTATTATGCCCTTGCCTTCCGCCGCGAGATTTATTATCAGCTGATATATTTCCGCTTTCGCGCCGACGTCGATGCCCCTCGTGGGTTCGTCGAGAAGAAGCACATCGGGATTGGTGAGAAGCCAGCGCCCTATTACGACTTTCTGCTGATTCCCTCCGGAAAGGTCGCGGATGTGTGTTTTTTGCGACGGCGTCTTGACCTTCATGCTGTCGATGACCCATTTAGTGTCGGTGTACATCCTGCCTCCGGCGAGCAGGCCGTGCGCGGCGTAGTTTTTTATGTTGGCGATCACGGAGTTGAAGGTGATGTCGAGCATCGAGAATATGCCTGTGGCCCGCCGTTCCTCGGTGAGCATGGCGAATCCGTTTTTGATCGCGTCCGCCGAGTTTTTATTGACGATATGCCTGCCTTCCTTGCGGATGACGCCGCCCGAACGGTGGGCGATGCCGAAAATGGTCTCGAGAAGCTCGGTGCGGCGGCTCCCCACCAGCCCAGCCACGCCCAGGATTTCTCCCCGTCTCAGGGTGAAAGTGACGTCCCGGCACGTCGGCATGTATAAGCCGGTAAGACTTTCCACTTCGAGCAATTCCGCGCCCGGCTTGTTGGTCTTGGGAGGGAAACGCTGGGTGAGATCGCGCCCAACCATCATCTTTATAATCTTATCGACCGTGAGGTCGGACGCCGCCTCGGTGCCGATCCACCGGCCGTCGCGCATTATGGTCACTTCGTCAGAAATTTTCAGTATCTCTTCCATCCTGTGCGATATATAAATTATGCCTACCCCGTTTGAGCGGAGCTTGTTTATTATAGTGAAAAGATGTTCGACCTCGTCGTTGGTGAGCGAACTGGTCGGTTCGTCGAGGACGAGGATTTTGGCGTTATAGGAGACCGCTTTGGCTATTTCCACCATCTGGCGCTGAGAGACGCTCAGGCGGCCTATTATCATCCTGGGGTTCACGTTTATCCCGAGGTCGGCAAAAATGGACGCCGTGCGTTCGTACATTATCTTGTGGCTCACGAAGCCGAAACGTTTGGGAAAACGTCCCAGCCAGATATTTTCCATGACGCTGCGTTTCAATACCTGGTTGAGTTCCTGATGTACCATGGAGACGCCGCCTTCCATGGCTTCCCTTGGGCCGCCGAAACGCGCGGGCTTGCCCATGACCGATATTTCGCCGCCGTCGGCGCGGTATATGCCGAAGAGGCATTTCATGAGAGTGGATTTGCCGGCCCCGTTTTCTCCCATGAGGGCGTGCACGGTACCCGCCTTGAGGCGCAACGACGCCTGATCCAGAGCTTTGACTCCGGGAAACGATTTGTCTATGCCATTCATTTCGAGAATATATCCGGCGGTTTTCGAAACCATGTCGTTTTCCTTTGCGGCAAGAGATATATCAAGGGGCCGTGAGGCCCCTTGAATATTTTCGGTCTATTTGGTGTACGGAGAATATGGGATACGGACGGCGATTCCGCTGTCGTCGTACGCGTACTGAGTCCCGTCGAGCGGGGTTTTGCCGGCAACCATGTTGAGCATTATGGCCGCGACCGCGTTGCCCATGGCCTCGCCGTCCTGTTTTACGGTGGCGCTCATGATTCCCTTGCTTATCGCGTCTATTGCCTGATCGGTGGCGTCGACTCCGATGACGGGGATCAGTTTGCTCCCGCCTTCCAGGTTATAACCGATGTTGGAGAGGGCGGCTATAGCTCCCATGGCCATCGAGTCGTTGTTGGCGATTACGAGTTCGATTTTGCCCTCGTTGGCCGCGAGCGCCGATTCCATGGCGGTCTGAGCCTGAGCCGTATCCCAGTTGCATACGAAAGTCTCGCCTATCTGAGCCATCTTTATCCCGTTGGCCTCGGCCTGTTTCACGCTGAACTCGGTGCGCGCTATGGCCTCCGGATTGTCGGGTTCGCCCTTGAACATGACGTACTGGAACTGGCCGTCTTTATTGAGGTCAAAAGCGGGGTTCGAGTCCCATAGCTGCTTGATGATGTCGCCCTGCATCCTGCCGGCGTCCGCCGCGTTAGTGCCCACGAAAACCGCTTTGTCGTAAGTTTTGAGGACGTTCAGGTCGGGCTCGCGGTTGAAGAACACCACGGGAGTTCCGGTCGCCTTGATTTTTTCCACCACGCCGGCCGCCGCCTGCGCGTCGACCATATTCACGATAATTCCGTCCATTCCCTTCGCGATCATGACGTCGAGCTGGTCGTTCTGAGTGGCCTGGTCTCCCTTGCCGTCCTGCATCGTGATCTCGGCTTTGCCGTCGAGAGCCTTGTTCAGCGCGTTGCGCACCGTCGAAATATAAGTATCGTCATATTTGTAGATAAGGACGCCTATGTTGGGCCCCGCCGCAAACGCGGCGGCCGCCGCCGCCAAAATGCCCAGCACCGCCATACACACTGCCAATAACACTCGCGCTTTTACCGATTTCATTTTGAACCCTCCTGATTTTATGAAGTTGTGCTGAATTACAATATGAAATTAGTATTCTCGAAT
>JAISDQ010000285.1 GCA_031264605.1 Synergistaceae bacterium
GATATAAAAATAGACTGCGGCGGAATCGGGGCTTCGGCCGCGCTCTCCAGGGGACAGGGCAGAAAGCTCGCCGCGGCTTTGATACTCGCCTCGGCTCAGGTTGTCGAACGATGCCTCGCCAGAAAACCCGTTCTCCTGTTCGATGAAATATACTCGGAATTGGACGCCGAAGGAAGGGAATACGTGATAGAAGCCCTCGTTTCCACCGGCTGCCAAGTTTTCGCCTCTACGGCGGAGGCTTCGCCGCGCGACGGTTTTGAAATATTTAAAATGAGGAATGGAAGGTTTTCGAAATATGAGGCCTGATAACGATTTCGACGTGATAGTAGTCGGGGGGGGACATTCGGGCTGCGAAGCGGCTCTCGCCGCTTCCAGAATGGGTTGCCTCACTCTTCTTCTGAACCATAACCTGGACAATATGGCGTTGATGCCTTGCAATCCGGCAATTGGCGGCCCGGCAAAGGGCAACCTGGTCAGGGAACTGGACGCGCTTGGAGGGGAACAGGCCGCGGCGGCCGACGCCGCAACGCTTCACCTCAGATGGCTCAACACGTCGAAAGGTTACGCGGTTCGGACCCTGCGCGCCCAATGCGACCTGCGGGATTACGGCGCTCATTACACGCGCGCTCTGGCGTCAGTTCCGAAATTGCGCGTATATCAGGGCATGGTCAAAGAAGTAGCCGTCGATTCCGGACGTGTGACCGGCGTAGTCACCCTTGCCGGGGAAAAATTCGGCGCGAAATGCGTGGTCATCGCTTCGGGCACTTACATGCGCGGACTCGTCCACATGGGCATGGTCAGTTTTCCCTCCGGCCCTCTCGGCCAGATGCCGTCGCGCTTTGGATTTTCGGAGTCGCTGATGGCCGCGGGGTTGGAATTGAAGCGTTTTCGCACCGACACTACGCCGAGAATCTGCAAGTACAGCGTCGACTGGGATTCGCTCGAAATTCAGGAGAGCGATCCCGAACCCGAGTCTTTTTCGCACTGGGGCGAGAAACGCGCTTACAGCGGGCATTTTTGCGCGCGCACCAGAACCTCGGCCGTAACCCACGACATACTGAAGGCCGCGCTCGGAAGATCGCCGCTCGCGACGCGCGGAATCGAGGTGAAAGGGCCGCGCTACTGCCCATCCCTGGACGACAAGATAATGAAGTTTCCCGACAAGGAATCCCACCCGATATTTCTGGAACCTGTGGGACGCAATAGCCGGGAGATATACATGCAGAATTTTTCGACCTACATGCCGCCCGACGTTCAGCTCGAGATAATACGCACGCTTCCCGGATGCGCGCGCGCGCTCATGCTGAAGCCGGGTTACGGCATCGAATACGATTACGTGACGCCCACGCAGCTCGAGCCGTGGATGGAGACGAGAGCCGTGAAGGGGCTTTTCTGCTCCGGCCAGATATGCGGAACGTCGGGCTACGAGGAGGCCGCGGCACAGGGATTTATGGCCGGGGTGAACGCGGCGGCGCTGTGCCTCGGGCGGCCGCCGATAGTGCTGGGACGTGATCAGGCCTACATCGGTGTTCTGATAGACGACTTGACCACGAGAGGAACCGACGAACCATACAGGATGCTGCCCAGCCGTTGCGAACACAGGCTCGTCATGAGGCACGACAACGCTCTCGAAAGGCTCTGTCCCATCGGCCGCGAGTTGGGGCTGATAAGCGACGAGAAATGGGCTGCCTTCGAACGCAAGCGCGAAAAAATATCGTCGGCGAGAATCATGCTCGGGGAGACGAGGATTCCCGCCAGCGAAGGCGTCAATTCGACGTTGAGGGAACTCGGATCTTCACCCCTGTCCGAACCGATAGCGGCCATCGAGCTGTTGCGCCGTCCCGAGGTAAAATGCGGCGATCTTTTTGCGCTCTCGGGCGTCGAAATCGACGCGGAGACAGGCGCCGCGCTCGAAATAGAGGCAAAGTACGCGGGATACGCCGAGAGGGAAAACAGGCGCGTGAGACGGCTCGCCACGATGGAATCGCTTCGGATACCGGGCAGGATCGTTTACTCGAAAATCACCGGTCTCTCGGCCGAATCCGCGGAAAAGCTCTCCCGCGTTTCGCCCCGCACTTTGGGGCAGGCTTCGAGAGTGCCCGGAGTGAATAACGTCGACATACAGCTATTGCAGATCGCGATAGAGAACGACCGGAGAGAGGCGAACGGAGCGTGAGGCGCAAAGGAGGGGGCCTGAAATCCGTATATGAAGAACTCGGTTCATACGGGAATTTTTTTGGCCTGTGCGCGGATTTAGCCTCGGTGGAAAATAACTGGCCGTCGATTGCGGGAGACGCCCTGGCGCGCCGAAGCTCGCCGCGCTCTTTCGAGGACGGCGTGCTTGTCGTGGTCGTTGAAAATAAACTTGTCCAGCAGGATATCAATTTCAGGAAAAGCGCGATAATGAGAGAAATAAATTCGCACACCGTTTTGGCGTTGAAGGACATAAAGACGGAAGTGGGCCCGCCGCTCAAAAAAACGGCGGCGCGCAGCGGAGTAAAAAAACGTAAGAAGCGGGCGCCGCCGGCCGCGAAGGGCCCGGAACTCGAACGCGTGAAAAACGAAATCATGGAACGTCATCCCGCCTTGGGCGAAGAACTGGCCGCGGCGATAGCGCGATGCCGCGCTTCGGGATATAAAGCGCGCCAGAGGTGATTGTGTGCTATACTTAGCGCGTTCTTCATTCTCGGCGAACCGATGCCGACGCGCGTGAAGAACAAAGAAGGAGCAGTGATCTGTTGGCGAATTTACCAATGCTCAAAATAGGCGCGCATACGCCAAGATACCCGATAATACAGGGCGGCATGGGGGTCAAGGTATCCAGTTCCCGCCTCGCGGGCGCGGTCGCCGCGAACGGCGGTATAGGAACCATCGCGAGCGTTGGATTGGCGTGCGACCACCCTCTTTTCGACGGGAAAAATTATTTCGATGTAAATGAAATCGCGATGAGCGAGGCGGTCAAAGCGGCCAGGGCAAGCGCGCCCGCGGGAGTGATCGCCGTGAACTGTATGACGGCGCTGACCGACTACGACAGGCAGGTAAAAAGCGCCTGCAGGGCCGGGGTGGATATCATCTTCTCCGGCGCCGGATTGCCGACGAAATTGCCCGAATACACGAAGGATTTCCCCGGCGTGGCGCTGGTCCCGATCGTCAGTTCAGTGAGGGCGGCCGATCTCGTGATCCGCAAATGGAAGAGGCAGTACGACAGGCTGCCGGACGCGATCGTGGTCGAGACTCCCCTTTACGCCGGGGGCCATCTTGGGGCGACGAGGATGGAGCATGTTACGGACGGGGCTTTTTCGCTCGAACATGTGATTCCTGAACTGGTGAAGTATCTGGAGGATAACTTCGACGCCGATATACCGGTGGTAGGAGCGGGCGGAGTTTGGGACCGCGCGGACATGGACGGGATATTCGCCCTGGGCGCGAGAGGAGTCCAAATGGGGACCCGTTTCGTGTGCACCGCGGAGTGCGACGCGTCCGACAGGTTCAAACAGGCTTATATCGACGCCAGGAAAGAAGACATAACAGTGATAATGAGCCCTGTCGGAATTCCGGGCAGGGCGCTGAAGACGCCTTTCGTGGAAAAATACATGTCCGGCGAGGCGCTCAGCAAGCCGTGCATGGCGGCTTGCCTGTCGCATTGCAAATATCTGGAGAACGGAGAGACGTTCTGCATAGCCCACGCTTTGGTAGACGCTTATCTCGGCGATTGGGAGAACGGTCTTTTCTTTGCCGGAAGCAACGCGTGGAGGTGCTCCAAAATAGACACGGTGGCGGGGATGTTCGAAGAACTCGCCGGGTGAGCGAGCGGAAATATCGTGAAAAAAAGCCAGTTTTCTCTCTTTAAATCCCGAAAATTCATGCCCCTTTTCATGACTATGTTCCTGGGGGCGTTCAACGATAATTTCTTCAAGAGCGCCATGGTCATACTGATAACTTACCGGCTGGCCGACGAGTCCGGTATCGACGCGCGCATCGCCGTCACCGCCGCGGCGGGGGTTTTTATTTTGCCTTTCGTGCTCTTTTCGGCTATCGCGGGGCAAATGGCCGATAAATACGAACGCTCGTCGTTGGTCCGGAAGGTCAAGATATTGGAAATAGCCGTGATGGGCGGAGCCGCGATCGGATTCTACTCCGGCAGCGTGTGGCTACTGATGGTGATACTGTTTCTCATGGGGGCGCAGAGCACCCTGTTCGGGCCTCTGAAATACAGCATCCTGCCCCAGCATCTCGAGACGGGCGAACTGATAGGCGCCAACGCCCTCGTCGAAATGGGGACGTTTTTGGCCATACTGCTCGGCACAATATTCGGAGGCGTTTTCGTCCTCGGGGAATGGGGACTGACCACGGTCAGCGTTCTGGTGGTCGGCATAGCGGTTCTGGGTTGGGCCGCCAGTTTGTTCATTCCCCCGACGCGGGTCATCGACCCGTTCCGCGAGTTTCGGTTCAACATCTTCAGGGAGACGTGGAAACTGATGAAAGACGTCTGGCCGCGGCGCGACATATTCCTCTCGATAATAGCTATATCCTGGTTTTACTTCGTCGGCGCGATGTTCCTGTCGCAGTTTCCGACTTACGCCAAGATAGTCATAGGCGCTGACGAAATGGTGGCCACCATGTTTCTCACCGTTTTTTCGGTCGGCATCGGCGCGGGGTCGCTTGCCTGCAACGGATTGCTGAAAGGCGAGGTCTCGGGGAAATATGTTCCGTGGGCGGCTTTGGGAATTGCCGCTTCGAGCGTGCTGCTTTATTTCACCAGCATCCGCGGGGCTGTGGCGGAGGGCGGCGCGCTGACGACCGTCGGTCAGTTCGTCCGTTCTCCGCAAAACATAGCGGTTTTGGCATGTCTTCTCGCGATATCGTTCTTCGGAGGGCTCTATATCGTGCCGCTGTACGCCATCATCCAGAGCAGAAGCGGCGAGGATAAACTCGCCGGGGTGACGGCATGCTGCAATATAACGGATTCGGCGTTCATGGTGGCTTCGTCCCTGGCGGCCGCCGCGATGCTGCGCGCCGGTTTCACGATACCGCAGATTTTCCTGGTCACGGCGGCGCTAACCATAGTAGCGTCCTTCGTGATAAGGGCGGCGGTGCGGGAGCAAATGCAGAAAAACAAGGAAATCTCTCAGGAATGACATAAAACCTGATCTTATGAAAGAAAAGGACAAAAAATTCTCGAATTGCTAAAACTGTACGGGGACAATAAAAAAAGCCTTCCGCTCGAAAAGTCATGAAGGCTTGGTGTCAGTGGAGCGGAAAACGGGATTCGAACCCGCGACCTACGGCTTGGAAGTCCGTTTATCGCCACTTTCCTAACCCTCTAATAGACTACATCAAATACCAATAATATCACTAATAACAATAATCGATACGATTGTTTTAGTTCGTGCTTTTTCGTTCTTTGCTCAAGTGGTATACTTTTTTTGTTAGAACTGTGTTAGAACGAAAATCGCCATACGAAAAAGGGGACTTTGATATGAAGCTCACGCAATCAAACGTAACCGCCATAAAGCCGAATGGGAAAAAGCAATGGGTATCAGACGACGACACGCGCGGCCTCAAGCTGTATGTCGGGCCGACCGGAGTTAAAGTCTGGTACTACGTGAAGCGTGACGCCAATAGAAAAGTCGTCTACCGTAAAATCGGCCCGTTCCCTGATTTGTCGCTTGCTGAAGCAAGAGAGCAAGCGCGGATACTCGGAGGGAAAATAGCTCTCAAGGAAGATATCAAGCGTGAGAAACCCGCCGAAAAGATGAAGCTGGCCGAATTGTTGAACAGGTATGAAACGAACGTCGCGAGCGGTCAAAAATCCGGCGCGCAGACTATGTATATATTACGTTCGTTCATTCATTCCCTGCTTGATATGCCTATCGACGAAATAACGCCCGCCGTGATCGAGGACTTACGCCAAAATAAAAAAAGGGACTGCAAGGGAACGACGTTCAACAAGAGAATCGGAACCTTGCGTACGGCGCTTGAATGGGGAGTAGATAACCCTAATATACCCATTGAAGAAAACCCGCTTACCCGGCTTCGCCGTCAAAGCGAACACGATAACTTGAAGATAATGAAATTCCTCAACGAGGAAGAAATAAGGCGGCTTTTCGCGGCCCTTGACGACCGAGAAGATAACATGAGGAAACATCGCGCGAGCCATGAAAACTGGAACCTTGAAAGAGATTATGAACCGCTTCCGACGAAAACCGGCGCGTTCGTCGATTACCTCAAGCCGATGATTATCTTTGCCTTGAATACAGGTGCAAGACGCGGAAGTATTTTCAACCTCGAATGGCGCGATTTAGATTTCACCGCTAAGAAGGTAATGCTTCGCGGTGAAGCGGGAAAAACTGGCGAAACGACCGTTATTGACATGACGCCTTTCCTTTTCGGCACTATGACGGAATGGCGCGAGCAATGCGAGAACATACAGCCAAACGATCTAGTTTTCCCGTCCCCCAAAACCGGGAAGCGCTTCACCGATATAAAAAAAAGCTGGCAATCTTTGACAAAGGCGGCT
>JAISDQ010000033.1 GCA_031264605.1 Synergistaceae bacterium
AATGAACGCCGTCCCTCGGCCGGACAACTCGTCTTTATGCCGCTCGAAAAACGGCTTTTCACAAATTACGCAGGAGGCCCCATCTTTCATCGCCTGCCCAATATAGCCGTGCCCGTCCTCCCTCGCTCCTTTTATCGCTATAAAACCGCCTCCGCGTTCGACGATCCTGCTGTCGGCCCTGAAAACCTGGGGCAGCGGCGCGTCCGCCATTTCCTCGGGAAAATATCCGAAACCGTGCGCCTCGGCGGCCTCCCTCAGCGTGAAGAATTCCCGCTCGCTTTTCATCGGGTTGCCGCCTCAACTTTGCGCGAACGCGCCCATTCCAGAACATGATCCCGGTCGACGAAAGGCTCCTTGCGCGTCCCGTAATCGATGAAACGCTCAGGGCCTTTCCCGGCTATGAGGACGATATCGCCGGATTGGGCTGAATTCAGGATAAAATCTATCGCCTCGCCCCTGTTCAGGATGGTGTCGCACCTCACCCGCCGCGCGCATTTATTTACCCCTTCTTCGACGCCGCGCGCTATATCGGCAGGATTCTCGCTTCTCGGGTTATCCGTCGAAATAACCACGTGATCGGCCAACCGGGCCATTATTTCACCCACGATCGGACGCTTCAGCGGCGTCCTGTCGCCGCCCGCGCCCCACAATACCCTTATAGGCCCGTAAGCGAGGTTTTTCAGCGTCGTGAGCGCCTGTTCCATTCCATCCGCGCTGTGTGCGTAATCCACAAAGACCGTGACGCCGTTCGCGATCGAAAATCTTTCGAGACGGCCCGGAATCTGCGGGCAATTTTCGATCCCTTTTTTTATGATGTCCTCGCCGAATCCCAGCGCGTCGCCCAAGACCGCGCTCTCCAGGATATTCAGCGCATTATGCCTGCCGACCAGGGGGGAATCAGCCGTGAACGAACTTCCGCCGGGATACGTCACGGAAACCGTCATCCCTTCCTGTGTTTCCCGCAATATACGGACTCCGTACATGCGGCCGCCGTATGCTTGTTCGCCGGCGGAAAACGGGAGCGTGTTTTCACGAAATTCTTCCGCGAGACGCGCGCCAAATACGTCGCCGGCGTTGACGGCCCCCTTCCAGTCGCCTCTCGCGTAATCTGAAAAAAGCCGCCTTTTGGCCATGAAATAGCTTTCCATGTCATTGTGATATTCAAGGTGTTCGGGGGTCAAATTGCTGAAACCCACCGCGTCGAACCCGCATCCTTCCAGGCGTCCCTGTTCGAGCCCGTGCGAGGAAGCCTCCATGACGCAATGGGAAGCGCCGTTTTCGGCCATTTCGGACAGCAGTCTCTGGATATCGGGACCTTCCGGCGTGGTATGCTCCGCGAACGATTCTTCGACGGCGTCGTCATAAACGATCGTTCCGATCATCCCGGCGCGCGCCCCGGAAGCTCGGATTACGGAGCGCGTGATATAAGCGGTAGTGGTTTTCCCGTTTGTCCCGGTAACGCCCGTCATTTTCAGTTTTTCGGAAGGTTTTCCGTAAACGACGGACGCGGCTTCGCCCATGGCGGCCCTGGTTCCGTGCGTGATTATCTGAGGAACGCCGATCGGCAGCTCGCGTTCGCAAAGAAGGGCGGCCGCTCCGCGCGATACGGCTTGAGCGGCATGATCGTGCCCGTCGGTGTTATCGCCTTTCACGCACGCGAAAATGATACCGATATTCTCCGAAACGCGGCGCGAGTCATATTCGACGCGGACGATTTCGCGGCCGGCCCTGTCCGGGTTCACGAGTTTTTTATCGGAACGCGCCAATTTGTCAAAAAGTTCGCGGACTTTCATCCGGGCCGACCTCACTTTCCTTGATTTTCATTACCGCCGCCGGAACGCGCGTTCGCCAAAAGCGACAACTGAACCATATCCTCGACCACGGCCCTGAATACCGGCGCCGCTATCTCGCCGCCGTAATACTTGGTGCCCTTCGGCTCTCCGAGCACTATGAGAAGAAGATATTCCGGTTTTTCATAAGGCCAGAAACCGACGAAAGAACTGGCGTACCGGCCTTTTACATACGCGCCGGACGAGGCGAGCTGAGCCGTGCCTGTTTTGCCCGCGACGGGAATTCCGTTTATGCGCGCCTCCTTGCCGGTGCCCTCCTCGACAGTTTTATACAGCGTCTGCCTCAGCCATTTGGCCGTCTGGGCGTTCAGCACGGAATTGCGGATTCGCCTCTGGCCCTGATGAATGATTTCGCCGTTCGAATTTTTGACCTCCGCGACTATGTACGGCTTGAGGAGCTGTCCTCCGTTGGCTATCGCGCTTATCCCCATCGCCAGTTGCAGCGGAGTGACCGCGAGTCCCTGGCCTATCGCCACGTTGGCCTTGGTCACTCCAAGCCATTCCTCCGGATTCCGAAGCAGACCTTCCTCTTCTCCCGACAATTCCACGCCGGATTTGACGCCGAAACCGAACTGCTTCAATCTCCCCCAGGTGTCGTACGGGATCATTTGTTTGTCGTTTCCTATGAAGGCCATGCCCGTGTTGCATGATTTTATCAAAAGGCCTTCGAGCGTGAGATTTCCGTGTGCCGATACGTCTCCGATCACCCCGTCAGCAACTCTTATTCTTTTAGTGCACGTAAAACGGAAATTATCCGACACCACGCCCATTTCCTTGGCAATGCCCAGTATTATGGGCTTGAACGTCGAACCCGGCTCGTACACCCTTCCCGTGACGTTGTTCTTGAGCTTCTCCTGGTTTTTGAAACTGTTCCTATCGTTCAGGTCGACCATCGGATAACTCGCCATGGCGTATATTTCCCCGGTCTGCGGATTTACGCACACGCCCGCGCCCCATTGGGCGTTGTATTTTTCCGCTCCGTCCCTCAGTTTCCACTCCACTATCTGCTGAATCTTCGAGTCGAGCGTGAGCTTCACCGAACCCGCGCCGGTATCGAACATACCGGCGTTGCTGCCCAGCATGTCGAGCAAATTGCCCTTCGCGTCCCGCACGAAAAACCTGTTCTGGGGCGGCGAGAACAGCGCCTTGTTCCACTCGCGCTCTATCCCGGACAACCCGAAATCGTCGACGTCGCAGAAACCTATCACGTGAGACGCTAACTCGCTGTGCGGGTACATCCGGTGGCTTTCCCTGATGGTAAATAATCCGGGAATTTTCATAGCGATGACCTGTTTCGCTATATCCTGCGGCACTTTCCGCATTACCCAATGGAATCGCCCCGGCAGGTTCCCCTTGAACTTACCGGCGATTTCGTGTCCGAAGAAAGGTTCGAGAGCGTCGGCGCTCGCCGTCGACCAGTACATAGGATCGATGAAAAAACTGATGGAAGGCACCGAAAGGGCGAGCGCCTGGCCGTTCCGGTCGCGTATATCCCCGCGCGACGTGGCCACGGAGACTTGAGCCCAGTATTGTCGCTGGGACTGCCTTTTGATCCTTTCGTCCGGAAATACGTGTACGGATACCGTCCTGACGGCGAGGCACCCTATCAGGAGGAAGCATAAAAACCACGCCGTGCCCGAACTCCAGGAATTTTTCGGAAGGCCCTGCCTACTCTTTGGCATTTGCGGTTCCCGTAAATATCCGGCTCAACCCCGCCGGCCCTTTGGCGACGTTTCCGCCCTTCGCGGCGCTATTCTCTCTTTTCCAGCCGTAGGAATCCGAGAGTAATTTAATCGTCTCAGTTCCGCTCGCGGCGACCATGTTGAGTTCGGATTTCGCGTAGTTATATATTCTCGAAGGAGATAGCAGCGCGGCGTGAGTTTCCTCCAGCATGGCGTATTCGTCGCCCGTCGACTCGATTTTCATCGCGCATTCCGCGAGCCTGTGTTCGAGATAAAGGCCGTAGATGCGTATGCTGCCGAGGCATAAGGCCGAAACCAAGACGCCGAACAGAAACAAGACGCAAAATACCGAATGCCTGCCGTTTTTTTTGTGATTAGCAATCCTTGCTTTCATGATGCTCCCTACCTCCGCGCATTAATGTCAATTTTTCAAAAAACCATTCCCTTATTTACCGTAAAAACTCTCATCTTCGCGCTGCGCGCTTTTCTGTTGGCGTTTGTCTCTTCTTCCGACGGAACCTCCGGCCGTTTTGTCCTGACGGAGCCTCTTCCCTCGGTCTCCCAACTTCTGAACGTCCGTTTTACCAAACGGTCTTCTAGAGAATGGTAAGACACAGCGATTATGCCTCCGCCGTCTCCAGTCAACTCCAGAGCCCCCCCCAACCCTCTGGGTATCGCCTCCAGTTCCGAGTTCACCGCTATACGCAGCGCCTGAAAAACCTTGCGGGCCGGATTACCCCCCATACGCCTTTGAATCGCGGCCGGGAGCGACCGCCTTATCACGGCGACCAATTTCATCGTGGTATCCGGCGCGTCTCCCGTTTCTTTAGCGCGCGTAATTCCCCTCGCGACGCGCAAAGCGTTTCTCTCCTCGCCGAAAACGCGAAAAATACCCGCCAGTTCGTCCGTGCCGGACTCCCTGACTATATCCGCGGCCGTCGGGATATCCTCGTCCGGGGACATTCTCATGTCGAGAGGACCGTCCTCCTGAAACGAAAAGCCGCGTTCGGGCGCCGTCAATTGCATGTTCGAGACGCCGTAATCGAACAAAACCCCAATGGCGTTTCCGCCGTTCTCTTCCTTCAAACCGGCGGCAAGTTCGCCGAGTTCGCCAAAATTTGCGCGCGCCGCCGTAAATCGTGTTCCATACCGCGACAGTCTCTCCGCCGCCGATGCCAAAGCCGTTTTGTCCCTGTCGATGCCGACGACTCTGAGATTAGGGAATTTTTCAAGGATCGCTTCCGAATGTCCGCCCCATCCCAGGGTCGCGTCGACAAAAAACGCGTTTCCCCCCGAGGGGACAAAAGATTCCAAAATACCGAGAATTTCCTGAAGCATCACCGGCACATGCGCTTCCATGCTACAGACCGGGAAGTAAGTCGTTTAGTTCCGAGAGCAGCCCATCCGATTCTTTTTTGTACTTATGCCAGTTCTCGGAATCCCATATCTCTATCTTTTTATTGTTGCCTACGATAAAAACATCCTGTACAATGCCCACATCTGAGCGCATCTTTTCCGGCAGGAGTATTCTCCCTGTGGAATCGACATCTATAGCAAAGGAAATGGACATGACAATACGCATCAAATCTGAACCGCTTGAAGATTTCAAGGCGTTCGCCTCTATACGGTCGACTACCGATTGCCAGTTTTTTTCCGAGTACGCCGATACGCATTTTTTTTCCATCGACGTAATCACTATGTGTTCGCCAAGCTCTCCGCGAAAGCACGAGGGAACTACGATTCTGCCCTTTGAGTCGAGCTTGTGTTCGAAGTTCCCGTTGAAACTCATCCGACGCCCCGCTCCCTTTCGTGACATTTTGTGACATTTTGGCCAATTTCCCTTCCATCCTGTTGCACTTTATCACGTCTCTTGCGCCTTTGCAAGAGAAAAAATTACTTTTTTATATAAAAAAAGCGTTTAAAGTTTCACCTGTGACAATTTGTAAACAAAAATAACTTCTATTATTTTGAGCGGAGTTTCCGGAATGCCGTTTCTTAAGATATAAATGCAGAACATCACGCTGAGCGTCATGGACGGCATGAGCGTCTGTTATCTGTACGTACGATTTTTTTCTCTTGCGATGATCTATTTCTTTCTAAAGTCGGGATATAATGGTAAAAAGAAATTATTTGCTGAAAAATTCCGATCGAGGTGACGCGCGGTGAAAAACGTATTCCATTATGATTTTCCCATCGGCAAGGTTGGCATAGCCGAGAAAGACGACTCGATATCCCTCGTCTTTTTCGAGGGGCGCGAGAACGTATCTGGGTACGAACGGGCTGAAACGCCGCTCATAAAAAAAGCCGCGCGGCAGCTCGACGAGTATTTCGCCGGCACGAGGACGGGGTTCGATTTGCCTCTGTCGTTGAACGGCACCGAATTTCAGCTCTCCGTGTGGAGCGCCCTTCTGACGATCGGATACGGAGAAACGCGCAGTTACAAAGACATAGCCGCGCAGATAGGCAAACCTCACGCCGTCCGCGCCGTAGGCGGGGCGAACCACCGCAATCCCGTCGCGATAATCGTACCCTGCCACCGCGTAATAGGGCACAACGGAAGCCTTACGGGTTACGGCGGCGGTCTTCACGTGAAACAGTTTTTACTCGACCTTGAAAAGAAGGAACGTTCCTAGCGGCGCTGAATATCCTCCGGCGTGAGGTGACGCCCATTGGACGCCGGCGAAAATATCACAAAACTGCCTCCTTTCGATTGTTCCGAATAGGAGGCAGTTTTGTGTTTAACTCTTTACTTGGACGGGCGGCCGGCTATTTGCCGCCGCGTTACTGGCGAACGCGCAAGCACTAATTTCCGCCGGAGAGTTTTTTCAATTGTCCCCGGACGCCGCCGCGTCGGGAGACACGGTGCTGTCCAAGGTGCTGTCATCTGACGCCGCGTCGTCCTGAGGCGTCTCCGGGGCGGCCATTTTAAAAAGTTCCTCATCCAGGATTTTTACGTCGGCCTTTGTCCTGAGTTCCTGCATGAACTGCGATTGGAGCGACGTGCGTTTCTGGCTCAAAACCATTTGCTCGATGTCCGCGCTCACCTCGTCGAACGAGGCGGTGCTGGCCGCTTCGCGCGAGCGCTTGACCACTATCATATTGTCGTCGGACGTGAAGGAAATCACTTCCGACGGAATATCCATGGACAATGCCTTGAGCGATTCGGTTTCCGCACCCAGCTGATTTTCGGGGATGAACATCCTGTTGGCGGAATCGGAGTGGTCTGTCACGTCGTCCGACGCCGCGGCCATTACGTCATCCCAGTTCGTGCCGGACGAAAGTTCGCCGCGGGCGGTCTCGGCGGCTTCAGGCGTCTTGAAATGGGCCACATCCATCAGGAAACCTTCGGGTTTCGAGAAAGCGTACGTCTTTATCATATCGTAGTAATTGCGGAGTTCGGCCTCGTCGGTAGATACGACGCCGCTCACTTCCTCGAACAATGTATTGCGCTTCATCTCCTCCTCGACCGCTTTTCTCAATCCTTCTTCATCGGCGAAGCCTTCCGCCTGCAGCTGCTGGAGATAAATTTCCGCGGTGGGGAATTGTGATTTGATGTCGGCGATTCTTTGGTCGAGTTCATCCTTGCCGACCGCTATCTTGCGCGACGTTATCTCTTTATCGAGTTCTTTCAGAATCGCTATCTGATCGATAACCGTATTCCTGAACGCCGGATAATCCGTCGATGAAGCGTTCCCCTGCAGTCCCATTTCACGGATGAAGCGTTCGACCTCCATATCGAGCCGCGAACGTTTTACGGCCTCTCCGTTTATGACGACGACGTCATAATCCTGAAGATAGCCTTCGCCCTCCTGCGTCTGAGCGGCGTTGCTTCTCCCGCCGCCCGTGCCGTACATGAAAAAACACGAGACCACGAACACGATCACGATAAAAAGCAAAATCGGTCTTACTGATTTTTTAACGAGACGATCCATCTTCATAGCGCAAAATTGCCCCCTTAATATATCGCAGCAGATTTCGTCCGATATTTCCGCCTGCGTAAGATAATACTATATCGGCGGCTGTAATGTCAAAAAAACCGCGCGTTTTGTTTATCCCGCGCGCGGGTTTTATACTTCGGCGAGCGATATCCCGCGTTTCGGTTCGGCTTTCAGGGGCACGTCGATATAATCGACGCCCTCCATTACGTCCACGAGTATCCGCTCCATTTCGTCCGCGCGCGGGGCGGGAGTTTCGCAAATCAGAGAATCGTGGACCTGGAGAACGAGCTTCGTGTCGGGGAATTTTTCGGTCAGTATCGCGTCCAGCCGAAACAGGGCGATTTTCGCTATATCGGCCGCCGCGCTCTGTATCGGAGTGTTTACCGCCACTCTGTCTATCGAGGCGCCTCCCCTGCCCTCGACGGTCGTCACCTCCGCGAGCGGACGTATCCTCCCGAAGATCGAGCGCGTGTAACCCGCGGCTTTTGCGTCTTTGGCGCTTTGTTCGAGATATACTTTCACTTTGGGCAGGGCTTCGAAATAACGCTCCACAATCCCCGCCGCCTGGTGTCTCGGTATGCCCATCCTCGACGCGAGGCCGTGCGCCCCCATGCCGTATATCAGGCCGAAATTCACCGTCTTGGCGAACCGCCGCTGTTCGGGCGTTATCTCCCCCGGCTCCAGATCAAACACCCACGAAGCGGTTTCGAGGTGTATATCGCGCCCGTTCCTGAAAGCGTCGGCGAGTTTTTCCTCCCCGGACAGGTGTGCCAGAACGCGAAGTTCTATCTGCGAATAATCGGCGGCGATGAAGACGCTGTCCCTGTCTTTGGGAGTTATGGCGCTCCGGAATTTTTCGGCCCACTCCCCGAAAACAGGCAGGTTTTGAACGTTGGGGTCGCGGCTGGCGAGACGCGCCGTTCCAGTGGCGGTATGGAGAAACGTCGAATGAATCATGCCGTCGCGCGACGACGACGCGTGTTTTATAAACGGCTGCACGAAGCCGGAGGACATTTTCGAACATTCCCTATATTCGAGCAGTTTCGACGGTATGGCGCAGAGCGGTTCGGGAAGTTTCGAAAGTTCTTCCAGCACGCTGACGTCGGTGGAATAACCGGTTTTCGTCTTTTTTATCGCCGGAAGCCTAAGGCGCTCGAACAACAACTGACCGACCTGTTTGGGCGAATTGAGATTGATGACGCCGCCCGACGCTTCGTATATCTCCGTTTCAATCCGCGCTGTTTTTGACGCGAGTTCGGCGTCCAAGCGCCTGAGCGCGCCGGTATCGGCACGCAAGCCGCGCCTGGAGAGTTCCAGAAGAACCGGAACCAACGGGGCGTCGATTTTTCTCATAACGCCGAGCATATCGTCGCCGAACTTGCCGTCCCTGAAAGCTTCCCACGCGCTCAGTATTTCTTCCGCGCCGTCGGGCGCCGGATGCGATCCGGCGTCGGGATGATAAAAATAATCGGCGAGGACTACGTCGCGGACTTTGCCGCTGTACCCTGCCAAAAAATCGTATCGATCGCAAAATTCGCCGTAATCCGACAGAATCAGCTCGCTTCCCGGGCGTTTGAGCCATTCTTCCAATTGTCCAGCATCGGACGCCGGTACGGATTTCCATTTTCCGTCGTTTGCTGTCAGCCGGTCGGGGGCGCGCGTCAAAACGAGGCAATCGCGCGACAATATTTCGCTCCACTCCCCTTC
>JAISDQ010000041.1 GCA_031264605.1 Synergistaceae bacterium
AGGCTGTTCTCGAAGATGTTGGTCATCACGCGTCTCAGTTGGGAGACGTCGATATTGACCCACGCCGGTGTTTCTTCGGCGCGCGCCGTTATCTCCAGGCCTCTAGCCGCGTACTCGGCCGCGGCCTCGCCAGTTATGTCGGCAACCACGGCGGACAGGTCCGCGCGCTCCATGCTGTACGGAAACTCGCCGGTGTCCAGTTTGGAGAACAGGAACAGCGCCTCTATTATATGCTCCAGGTCGTCGGCCTTGCTCCTTATCGTGCCTATGTAACGCGCGCGCGCCTCCGGCGTCGACGCCACGCCTTTTTCCAGACCTTCCACGTACGCTTTTATCGACGTCAGTGGAGTCCGCAGGTCGTGAGAGATGCCCGCGAACAGCTCGCGGCGGCTCATTTCATCCTTGAGGCGGGCCTGGGCCGCCGTTTGAAGGCGTTCGGCCATCTCGTCGAAGTCGCCGCAGACGGGCGCGAATTCGTCGCCGTACGGGTAGTCTATCCTGAAATCGAGGTTTCCGTCCCGTATCTCGTGCGCTCCCCCGGAGAGCGTGTCCATGGCCCTCAGTATCTTGCCGAACACGAACTGGGTGAGGAGTCTGTTCATCAGTATCATCATCACCGCGGCGCATACAAGCGACAGCACGGTTCCCTTGAACATCGCGTCCCTGTAGCCGCCTGTTATTTCCGCTATGCGCAGGTTTTCCAGCAGCACCACGCGATAACCGTTTATCGTGCGGGCCCACGCGGCCGTCCTCCCCAGGTACATCACGCGATCGTCGCGCGTCAGCGCCAGATTCAGGATGTCTTCGTCCCGAAAGGAGGGCGGTTCGTTTATTGCCCGTCCGTTTTCGTAGATGAGAAGCGCCATACCTCTGTCAGCGTTGCGCGAGTTGAAATCGCCGGCTTCCGACGCCATCTCGCCGAGAGCCGCGCCCCGTTCGCTCCACTCGTCCATCGAGCGTATCGCCGACTCAACGACGTCCATCACGCTGCGCCCCTCCCTCTGCCTGTCGCGAAGCCCCGTGACGATGGCGAAAACCCTCAGACCTCCGTAAAAAACGGCGAGGCTCACCGTCACGGGTATGACGAGCATCAACAGGTTCGACAGCACGAGGCGCGTCCTGAGCTTCAAGGGTTTATTCGAACCTCAGCGCGTCTATCGGGCGCAGCGCGGAAGCCTTCCACGCCGGATAAAATCCGAAAAACACGCCGACGAAGCAGGAAAATCCGGCCGCGAGCGCCACGGCTCCGCCCGACACATGGGTGGGCCATTTCAGAATCTGCGATATGCCAACGGACGTCCCGTATCCGATCAAAATTCCGGTCGCTCCTCCGATAAGCGAGAGAAGCATGGCTTCGAGAAGAAACTGTATCCTTATGTCGAACGCCCTCGCTCCTATGGCCATGCGCACGCCTATCTCGCGGGTGCGCTCCGTCACCGACACCAGCATTATGTTCATTATCCCTATCCCTCCGACTACCAGCGAGATGGAGGCCACGGAACCCAAGAGCAGCGTCATCACGCGCGTGACCTGCGACAGGCTGTTCACCACGTCGGTCATGTTGCCCAGGCTGAAGTCGTCCTCCGCGCCCCGCGATATGCGGTGGCGCTGGCGGAGAAGCCCCGCGATCTCGTCCATGGCGCTCTCTATCATGCTGACGTCGCGGGCTTGCACGAAAGCCATGTTGATCGAGTCGGCGAAGGTGTTTCTCGACAGACGGCGCTGGGCCGTCGTGATGGGGATCACTACTATGTCGTCCTGGTCGGGCCCCATGGCCGACTGTCCCTTGGAGGCCAGCACCCCGACCACCTCGAACGGTATGTTCCTGATTCGGACGGAGCGTCCGAGCGGGTCCATGCCGCCGAACAGCTCTTTGGCGACCGTACTGCCCAGCACTGCCACTTTGGCCGCGGCGCGCGCGTCATCGTCGTCCAACAGGCGTCCGAGTTCCGCCTGATAGTCGCGTATCTCGAAAAATCCCGCCGTGGTTCCGGTAACCGACGCCGACCAGTTGCGGTTCTCGTATATGATCTGCGCGCCCGTGCTGATCTGCGGAGCCACGGCCTTTATCGACCAGCATTCCTGTTCTATGGCCTCTATGTCGGAGAGAGTGAGCCGCGCGCCGCTTCCGGCGCCCATTCTGACGCCTCCCTGATTCGGCGCTCCCGGGCGAATCATTATCATGTTCACCCCGAAGCCCGACACCACGTCTTCCATCTGCGTGCTCGCGCCGTTGCCCACCGCCACCATCGCGATGACGGCCGCGACCCCTATGACCACTCCCAGCATCGTCAGCACGGAACGCGTCTTATTTGCCCACAGGGATGAAATCGCCGTGCGAAATACCTCGAACATAAACAGTCGCCTCGTTTCTTTTTCAGGTCAGACGCCGGACGCCCGCTCACGCGGCCCGCTTGGGCGTCTGGCGGATATCTTCCTCGATCCTGCCGTCGCGGAAGCGGATAACCCTCGAAGCGTATTCCGCTATGTCGGGCTCGTGAGTAACCAGTATCACGGTACGCCCCTCGCCGTTTATCCCGCACAGCAGGTCCATCACCTCGAGGCTCGTCCTGGTATCGAGATTTCCCGTAGGTTCGTCGGCCAGTATTATTGGCGCTTCGCCCACCAGCGCGCGAGCTATCGCCACGCGTTGCTGCTGGCCGCCGGACAACTGGTTCGGGCGGTGTTTCATGCGCGAGGAGAGGCCGACCCGTTCGAGGGCTTTTCGCGCGCGCTCCTTGCGCTCTTTCGCGCTCACTCCCGCGTAAACCAGAGGCAGGACCGTGTTGTCGAGCGCCGAGAGGCGCGGCAGAAGGTTGAATCCCTGAAAAATGAACCCCAGCGTGACGTTGCGGATACGCGCCAGCTCGTCCCGCGACAGCTTCGACACGTCACGGCCGTCGAGGATGTACTCGCCCGACGTCGGCGAATCCAGGCACCCTATCATGTTCATGGCGGTCGATTTTCCCGACCCCGACGGGCCCATTATCGCGACGAACTCGCCCCGTTCCGCCGAGAACGACACGCCGTCGAGCGCGTTCAGTTCGCTGTCCCCCGATTTGTAAGTCTTGACGAGGCCGCGAACCTCTATTATCGCGCTCATCGCCTCGTGCCGGCCGCGGCCGCGCCCTCGGACTCCTTCGAAAAGGCCACGGCGAGTTCCTGTCCTTCCCTCAGTAGTTCCAGCGCCGTGCCGCGCGCTTCGACCCACGTCCTGTCGTTCACGCCGGTCTCGTCGATTTCGAGGCTGCCCTTCAGTTCGCCGCCGTCGACCAGCCACACGGTCTGCGACGCGGTTCTGTCGCCGTTGCCCGCGCCGGGCCTGCGCCGTGGCATCATCAGCAGTCCTCCCTGCGCGGTTTCTTCATCGTCCTGCCTTTTCACGGCGGAAGGCATGGCGTCGGCGGGCGGGGTGAAGCGGAGCGCCGCCGCCGGAATTCTCAGCACGTCGTCGCGCTGCTCGGTTATCACGGATATGTTGGCGGTCATGCCCGGCATCAGTTTTTTATCTTTATTCTCTATATCTAATATCACGACGTAGGTGACTACGTTCGAGACCGTCTGCGGCGACAGGCGTTTTTGGGCAACGACCGCCTCGAACGCGTCGTCGGGCCACGAGTCGAATTTGCACGTCGCCTTCTGCCCCTCCGATATCCTGCCTATGTCGGCCTCGTCGATGTTGGCCTCCACCCTCATGCGGGTCAAATCCTTCGCTATCGAGAACAGGGTGGGCGTCTGGAGGCTGGCGGCCACGGTCTGCCCCACGTCGACGGCGCGGGATATCACAACGCCGTCTATCGGAGAGACTATCTTCGTGTACCCGAGATTGGTCGTGGCCTGGCGCAGGGATTCGTTTGCCTGCGTGACGCGGGCGTTCGCCTCCACGAGCGACGCTTTCGCGAGCGTGTGCGAAGTCTCGGCGGATTCCAGTTCGCTCCGCGCTATCAGCTTGCGGTCCCACAGCTCCTTGTTGCGGTTGTAGGTGCGCGCGGCGTTGTCGAGCTGGGCTCTGGCGCTCGACGCCCCGGCTTTAGCCAGGGTGAGGCTTGCCTTGCTCTCTTCCACTTTCGACGCGAGAACGTCGGGGTCGAGCACCGCCAGGAGCTGGCCTTTTTTCACGGCGCTGTTGAAGTCGGCGTGAATCTCCTTGATGTTGCCGGACACCTGCGTGCCCACTTCGACCATTTCGACCGCGTTCACGGTGCCGGTGGCGCTTATGGTGGAAGTTATCGTGCCCTTTGTGACCGCTTGGGTTCGGTATACGTAGGACGGGGCCTGTGCGCCCATTTTCGAGTATCCCCAGTAAGCGACCGCTCCGAGCGCGATCAGGGCCAACATGAGTTTCAGCAGTTTTTTCATGGTTGATTTCACTTCTTTCCTCCGTCGTTTTCCCCGCCGTAACCGAAGTCGAGGCCGACGGCTTTTTCAAGGCTGATTATAGCTGTCTGAAGGTCGTGCCGCGCCTTGTTCGCCGCGAGCTGAGCGTCAGTATAGGAGACTATGGCGTCCGTGACCTCGAGCGCGTCGCCGACGCCGGTCTCGTAGCGCCCCTCGGCGAGTTTCAGGTTTTCCTCGGCGTTGATCACGGTGAGACGCGATATCCGGATGCCCTCGCGGGCCTTCTCTATGCCGTTCCTTGCGCGGCTCACCGCGAGTAGTATGTCCTGGCGCAATTTTTCGTGGGAAGCGGCGAGCGAATCCACCTGAGCCCTCGCGATATCGGCGCGGGCTTTCGACGCGCCGCCGTCGAGAATGGGTACCGACATTTTGAGCCCCGTGTTCCAGCCGCGCTCGAAGTCGAACGAATCGTCGGCGGCGCCGTTGTAACCGCCCGTGAGGGATACGGTCGGCGAATTTGCGCGGGATTCGGCTTTGAGCGTCGACCGGCCGGCTTCCATCCTCAACGCCGACGATTTGTAGTCCGGCCTGTTCTCGAGCGCCAGAGTCTCGGCCGAATCGAGTACCCGAGGAGCGAGTGTCAGGATGTCGAGCCCGGCGCGTTCGATGTCGAAATCCTCCGTCTGGTCGATCCCCATGGCGTTCGCGAGCGACGCTCGCGCGTCGCGGACGGCGGACGACGCCTCGGCGCGCGAGAGCTGCGCGTTTCCAAGGTCCACTTCGGCTTTTGTCACGTCGTACCAGGGTTTGGCTCCGGCGTCGAAAAATCCTTTGGCCTGATCGAGGTGCTGGTCGAAGGCGCGGACGGATTCCTCCCTCTGGCGCTCGGTCTCGTAGGCCAAAAGCAGCGAGAGGTACGCGGTTTTGACGTTCGCCCTCACCGCCGCGAGAGTTTCGAGCGCGTCTTCCCCGGCCGCCGCCAGCGTCGAGCGCGACGCGTCGACGGAGTATTTGCTGCGGTTTGCGTCGTAGAGCTTTATCGAAGCTGTGACCCCAGCGGAATAGCTCGTGCTTTCATGGTCGGGGCCGCTCCTCGCGGCGGACGCGGAGCCCGATAAATCGAGCCTGTCCCCTGCCACAGCCGAAGCGAGGCGTCCCCTCGAAGAAGCGACGGAAGCCGCGGAAGCCGCCATGTCCGGGTGCCTCGCCTCGGCCAGGGCGAGACAATCCTCGAGGCTCAGCACAGTCTGAGCCTCGCACGGAACAGAACCCAAGCCGAACATGAGAAACATGAGAAGAAATACTCCGGCACAAACGGCGACAGGTCTTATATTTTTTCGGCGCGTCATTCTTTCACCCCCGCTGTAATTCTTTCAGGCTATATATTAAACGAGAGTTTTAAACTTTAATACTGTCTAAATCTAAACAAAAGATAAAATATGCCGGAAAAAGACGCCGGGGTAACAAGAAGTGGAACCTCATTGATTTTTTGGTTCGGACGACGACCATCCAAGCCGTCGATGAACTCGGTAGTCCTCGCGGCAAATGACGAGCTGCGGAAGAGTTTTCACTCTTATATAGACTTTTAGTATATGCTTGAAGATACATGCCATATAGAACCAACAAGAAATCCGGTAATACCAATATTTTCCCCTATGATACATATCAAAATCGGAAATATATAAACGGCGTAAAGGTTGCTCCGAACAAAGGCATAAAGCAGACTATCAGAAGTGCCAGCATAAGAAGAGCCACGCAGGTCTGGCAGGCTAAAGAGACGGGAAGCGGCGCACGGGATGTAAAAGCGTCGAAACGTTGTTTCATCCATGGAATAATGGGCGCAGCCCCGATAGCGCCGAACAGAAAGGCCAGATAAACATCCAATTTGAAGAGACGAAGCCATACCAGATTAGTTTGAACACCGGCTTCGTAGAATCCCAGAAGCGATTTGTAGTAAACTCCGGCATGAATGAAATTATCCGATCTGAAGAGCACCCAACCCATTAAAAAGACGAGAATGACATAGGTATGCTGAAGCAAGCGAGGCATTTTCTTTGTAAAGTTGGGAAATATCCGTTCGAGAGCGAGAAAGAAGCCGTGATACAGTCCCCAAACGAGAAAAATCCAGCTTGCTCCGTGCCACAAACCGCAAAGCGCGAAAACTATCAGAGAATTGACAGACGTCCGAATCATCCCGCGCCTGTTCCCTCCGAGCGAAATGTAGAGATAGTCTCTAAACCAAGTGGAAAGCGAGATATGCCATCTTCGCCAGTAATCTTTCACACTTCGAGCGATATATGGGTAGTTGAAATTCTCCAGAAACGTAAAACCCAGCATATGCCCCATACCAATCGCCATGTCGGAATAGCCGCTGAAATCGTAATAAATCTGAAACGCGTAAGCAATGACTCCTGCCCATGCGGCAAGCGGTGACAGTTGTCCGGTTGGCACGCTGAATGAGGCGTCCGCAACTCTTGCGAGCGTATCCGCAATTAGCAGTTTTTTGGCGAGTCCGACAATAAAACGAAACGCGCCGCCCACAAAACGTTCAGGCGAAACCTCGCGGTCTTTCAACTCCTCTTCGATTGTGGAATATCGCACGATAGGGCCCGCGACGAGTTGAGGGAACATGGTGAGATAGCAGGAGAACGTCACAAGATTCAGGGTTGCGCGCACGTCTCCGCGGTAGACATCAAGAACGTAGCTCATACCTTGAAAAGTGTAAAAACTGACGCCCAAAGGAAGCGCGACTTTCGCGACGTTCGGAATATGCCACGAACTCGGAAGAAATGTGTTGATCAGCGCAATTCCGCCTGAATCCACAAACATGTTCATGTATTTGTAATACCCCAGCAACCCCAAGTTAAATAAAACGCTGAGAGTTACGATGAGTTTTCTCCGTCCGTCATGCCTCTCCGCTGTATTGAGCGCTAAGCCGAACGTGTAATTTACCGAGGCGGAGATAATCATGACGATAACATGGTATGGTTCCCCCCATGCGTAGAAGAACAAGCTCGCCATAAGCAAAAACGTATTGCAGGCAGCAAATGTAGATTTTGGCTCGGCTCCTGGCGCAAAAATAACATTCTTCTTTCTGTATAGAGAATACCACACAAGTAACGTGTGAATTGCCAGCGCGACCGGCAAAAAAACAAACACAAACACTACAGAGCTGAATACCATTTTTCACATTCCCATCATCGTATTTTTATTCCGAGGTTATATGCAAAGAGGGGAAATATGCTTCTTCGATCTTTTTTCTGTCCAATACAAAACGTTTTTTCTGGAAATCTTTATCCTTTAAGTTATGATCAATTCTTTCCAGTTCCGGAAGAGGCAGCAATTTATATTCTCCGGGCGCTTCACCTGGGTAAAAATCTATATCCACTGGGATTCCAGGTTCTATGAAAATTTGGACATAAATATCGTTATCACCAACGGCAATAGGGATATTTTTCATTCCACTCTTGCCGTTTTTTTGAGAATATCGAACATGAGCTTCAGTAGCGGCAAGAGAACGATAACTCCCTACAATAACAACTCTCCCGTCTTTAGATAGTATTGGCGGCAAAGTAAGATGAGAGTCGGGATTTTTCGATGTGATCGCAAGTTCATTTGAAGTATTTAGCGACATGGTTACATCATGTTGTTTGGTTTCTCGTAAAACTTTATCGGGATAAAGGACATAACGTTGAGAATCCAAGTATACCTCGCCGATCATGGCTAACTTTATATTATCTTGCCCTGAAGGTAAATAAATTCCCATACGTTCTGCGAATTCCTCTACTACTATAGTAGGGTTATAGGTTTGTCTTATGAATTCCATTGTGGATAGAAGGGCATCATGATTGCTCATACTTATGAATGTATTGACATTATAGATAAAAGGCAAAAGCGGGCGTTTCGACCCGGCAAAAGGGGACGTATGCGTACTTCTTAGATAAGAATCCGCAAAAAGCAGCATAACTTCTTCTTCTTGTTGTTGATTATTACGGACGACATCGGCAGCTTCATTTTGACTAACCAAAGGAATGGTATTTGGAATGACTTGTATAGTATCATTTTTCAAAAGAGTGAACCAAGGTACGGTTTCAGTGTCTCCAATACTAATCGAACTTATGCCGAAATCGAGAGGACGTAGTGCGGATTCATAATATTCTCCTTCTGGAAGCGGGTTGAAAGAACTTCTAGAATAACGCAGCGCCTCGCAGACGGTTTGATATGTCAGATAAAGCCCATAACCGTTCCAGTGATAAAGATCGAAGCGTTTGTTAAAGGATTTATATTCTTTTTTATGTTTGAGCAAGATATCCGTCATATCTATAAAATTTATTGGAGTATCCTTCAATATCATGGAATACTGTTCCCGCCGGCTGACCCCTTTGTGTTCAAGAAGGTATGAAGGCAGATAGTCAGGATAAACTGAAGGTTTGTCAGGAGTCAATAGGCATAAAAAGGCGACTCCTCTTGCTTCCCACCACGCCTGTACTCCTGCCAGCCTTGCTTTTGAAATATAAATATCCTCCTGTGGGAGCGGAGATAATCCCAGGTACGCCAATAGTATGCCATTTCCATAGAATTCTCCATCGCTTCCTTTATAAAATTCACGGACAAGTGAGCCTGCTTTGTCTTCCCATATTGTGATATACGCTTTTATAATCTCTGATCTGACAGGCAAATTGTCGGATATATACGAATTATAAGCGGTTGCCCATTGTCCGTAAGGCAAAAATTCTAAATCCGGCTTCGAAACACGCCGCCGATTTTCCAGCCAAGAAAACGGATTTGGTTTATAACCGGATACCCAAGCTATAAAAGGAAGAGAGATCAGCAACATAAAAACTATAGAAACAAAGATCGCCAAGGGTTTTCTCAATGAATTGCCACTCCTTATTTTCCCAATACCTGCTATCCCAACAGGTACTATGTCATTGTATCTTGCCTTACGCTAACTGTCCATATATTGATAACAGAATCGCTATTACGTTTTTATGATGGTCAAATTTTTTCATCGGTACGTTTCAAGCTAACGCGCCTATTGATATCAGTTTCCTCGAACACCTGCTTGTATAACAGGTGTCTTGGGCAATTCCAATATATTTTTAAAACGATATGACGCCTTCCCAGGATATCGCTGAAAAGATCGACGTTTTAACGTGCCGTACGCCTCTCTCTGTCAATGAACGTTCTTTTGCGAAAACATAATAAAAGAGAAACGCCGTTCGCCCTTACCACGTGCAACTGTATATCACCTTTTGGGAACAGCGAGTTGAGCCCTTGCGCCGGACGAAAAAAGCGTATACATTATGCAACATAGTCAGAAGACTGTCAGCCGATTCAGAGGGCCAATTTTGGGAGGGAGTGTGTTTCAATGGCGGAGCGCAAGACGGCGTCAGACACGAAGCAATTTCACGTCAAAAGGGTTTGCGTCAACGGGATTCCGAAAAGGATAGTGGCCGACCCCGACGCGACCCTGCTCTCGGTGATCCGCGAGCAGCAGCACATGACGGGAACCAAACGCGGCTGCAACTGCGGGCAGTGCGGCGTCTGCAACGTGATATTGAACGACAGGGTAATCCGTTCGTGCGTCACGAGATGGAAGAACGTGCCCGAGGAGTCTCAGATATGCACGATCGAGGGAGTTGGAACGGTGACGGCCCCTCACGCCATACAACTGTCATTCATAGTGAACGGCGCTATTCAGTGCGGGTTCTGCACGCCTGGTTTCGTGATGGTGGCCAAAAACCTGCTCGACCACAATCCCAGCCCCACCAGGGAACAGGTGCGCGAAGCGTTCCAGAAAAATTTCATGACCTGCCGCTGTACCGGCTACATACAGATAACCGACGCGGTGATGGAGGCGGCCGACGTGCTGGCCGGCAGGAAGAGTTTTCAGGAACTGGCCCGCCGTATGGAAGCGGGAGATCATATATGGAATACCTCTTACCCGCGCCCGTCCGCTATCTACAAGGCAACCGGCACGTTCGACTACGGCGACGACGAATACCTCAAGATGCCCGAAGGAACTCTTTTTGCCGTGCCCGTGGTCACGGAATACCGCCACGCGTTGGTGAAGAAGATCGACTTCTCCGAGGCCGAGCACATGCCAGGCGTTTACAAGATCGTCACGGCCAAGACACTCACCGACAACAAGGGCACTAACCGAATCCGCGGCCAGGTCGGCAGTCCAACCGCCACCACCGACGGCTGGGAACGCCGGATGATAGTGCCCGAGGGCGACAAGATACGCCAGTGGGGCGAGTGCGTGGCCGTAGTTTGCGCCAACACCGAGAGCGAGGCCCGCGCGGCGGCCGCCGCCGTGAAGGTAGAGGTCGAACCGCTCAAGGAAATGATCGACATACACCAGGCGATGGCTCCCGACGCGATACCGGTGTATGACGAAATCGAGGGCATAGACGACATACGCAACGCCTTCAACAAACGCCCCTTCCAGAAGGGAAAAGACCCGAAAGACCTGATAGACAACGCCGCACATAAGGTGGAGGACACGTTTTACAGCTCACGCCAGCCTCACCTCACGCTCGAGACCGACTGCGGCTACGGATATTACGACGAGGAAGGCCGCATATGCCTTCAGACCAAGAGCATCTGCGTGTACAGGCACCAGTTGATGATAGCGCGCGGAATCGGCGTGCCGCCCTCGGGAATTCGCGTCATTCAGAACAACATGGGCGCGACGTTCGGCTACAAGGTAGGGCCGACTAACGAATATCTCCTCGCGGCCTGCGTCATGGCCTGCAAGGACCGTCCGGTCTACATGCGGCTCGATATGAAGGAGCATATCACCCGCACTCCGAAGCGCAGCCCGTTTCTCATGAAAGTTCGCATCGGCGCTGACGGCGACGGCAGGCTGGTGGGCGGCGAGCACGTCTGGTACGTCGATCACGGCCCGTACTCCGAGTCGAGCCAGGACCTAATGAACAAGGGAATTCAGTTCTTCCTCGCACCCTACGACGTCGAAAACCTGAAGGGCGTCGGCTACACGGTGTTTACCAACCACCGCTGGTCGGCGGCGTTCCGCGCATACGGCGGCCCGCAGACTCATTGGGGCTGCGAGACGGCGATGGACATGCTGGCCTACGAGTGCGGCGTCGATCCGTTCGAGTTCCGCGCGCGCAACATCATGAAAGACGGCGGTTTCTCGCCCAGCGGCCAGCGCTTCGAGGTGTACCCCTTCCCGACGATGATCGAGAAAGCGCGTCCGATATACGAGGAATTCAAGATCGACGCCGAAAAGAAAAACAAGACCGGCGACGGCAAGATCAAGTACGGCGTGGGCGTATCGTTCGCGATTTACAACTCCAACGACGACGGCGCCGACGAAGCAGGCAACGCGGTAGAACTGACCAAAGACGGCGTGATAATCTACAACACCTGGGAGGACCACGGCCAAGGCGCGGATATGGGCACGCTCGGCACCGCGCACGAGGCGCTGAAACCGCTCGGGCTTTCCCCAAAACAGATCAGGCACATCTCCAGCGATACGGCCAAGACGCCCAACAGCGGCGCTGCCGCCGCCAGCCGCTGCCAGAACATGGTCGGCAACGCGATAATAATGAGCTGCAACATGCTGCTGGACGCGATGCGCAAGGAAGACGGCACGTACCGCACCTACGACGAAATGACGGCGGAGGGCAAGGATCTCTACTACGAGGCCACATACAAGACCCAGGTCGCCGACAACGACGGCAATGTGGTCGAATGCAGCGGCAACGACCCCGAGACGGGCATGGGGTATCCCTTCATGGCCCACATGTTCGCGATAAACGTGACGCAGGTATCGGTCGATATGGCGACCTGCAAGGCCAGGACGGAACGTTTCGCTATGGTCGGCGACGTCGGCGTGATATGCAACTTCCTGGTGGTCGACGGACAGCAGTACGGCGGAATCGCGCAGGGCATAGGGCTGGCGCTCACCGAGGATTTCCTCGACGAGAAGAAGTACAACAACCTCATCACCTGTGGCCTGCCCTACCCCAGGGACGTTCCCGACGATCTCAGGCTGATTCATGTCGAGACCCCGCGCCCGTACGGACCGTTCGGCGCGTCCGGCACCGGCGAGATGCCTCTCGCCGCCCCGCACGCCGCGATATGCAACGCGATATTCGCCGCCTGCGGAGCGAGGATCAAGGAACTCCCGGCGACCCCCGACAAGATCAAAGCGGCGCTTAATCGTTGAAAAAACCCAATCGGGCGCAGTATCGTCAAATTATTAAGGAGGCCTTCGCGGCCTCCTTAATTTGATATTTGGGTAACCGGGAATCCGGCGCGAATTTGAGGGGAATGGGAGCAACGTACGGGTATATCTTCACTCCTGATCGCGGAGTTGATTCGCGGCGCGCATCGCTTCCAGCTCTTCACGCCATTTTTGGGCGTCGCGGATGTGTTTGCCGATTTTCATGTCCTCAGTCTGTATGTGATCCACCAGCCAACTGCCGACCGCCATCTCTATCTGGGCGATCAGTTCCGGCGTGGGCCCCATGCGTTCCAAGTCGGCGCGAAGCCCGCGCACGACTATTTTAAATTCCTCGTGGTAGCGTTTGTGCTGGGAGTAACCGGGATAATTACTCTCGACCTGTATTCTTTCCTCATCAGTGAAATGATTTTGAGAGTACTTTTCGAGATAATCGATAATTTTTTCGATCTCTTCGCGCTCGGCGCCGGCGGCGCAGGGCGCGAAAAACTCGTTCATAAAGTCGAAAAGCCCCTTATGCTGCTCGTCGATTTCCGGATATCCGATTTTCATGCCGTCGTCCCATTCGTAAAACATAGTGCGCATTCCCCTCATAAAGGAATTATAATCGGCAAAATCAACCTATATTTTAGCAGTTTATATGATCAAACAGAATAGCACTCAGTTAAAAACATGTTCCGCGAAAAAGACGGGCCTGCCTCCGACTTCCCGCGTTTCTCAATTTTATCCGCCCAGATACGCTTTTCGCACCTCGTCATTGTCGAGCAGTTCGCTTGCCGCGGCTTCCATCGTTATCCTGCCCGTCTCCAGAACGTAGCACCTGTGGGCTATCGAGAGCGCCATGCGCGCGTTCTGTTCCACTAGAAGAATGGTCGTGCCGGCATCGTTGAGTTCTTTCACTATGTCGAAAATCTGGTTCACAAGCACGGGAGCCAGTCCCATCGAAGGCTCGTCCATCATCACGAGTTTCGGCGCGCTCATCAACGACCGGCCCAGCGCCAGCATCTGCTGTTCGCCGCCGGAGAGCGTGCCCGCTATCTGGCGCTTTCTCTCCTCGACGCGAGGGAACCTTCTGTATACGTCTTTCATGGTGTCTCTGTTCTCGGAGGCGCTTCTGAGATATCCGCCCATTTCGAGGTTTTCCTCGACGGTGAGAAGTTGGAAGATTCGCCTTCCCTCCGGCACGTGAGCCAAACCCCTCCTTGTAAGATTATAGGCCTCGACGCCGATTATGTCCTCGCCCATGAAGCTGATTTTTCCCGTTTTCGAACGGAGAAGGCCGGATATGGTCTTGAGGATGGTGCTCTTTCCCGCTCCGTTCGCTCCGATCAGCGTGACTATCTCGCCCTCGGCCACTTGGAACGACACGTCCTTGACGGCGTGTATGGAACCGTAATAGACGTTGATGTTCTCCACTTTCAGCATCGGATCACGCGTCTTTCCGCTGGCCCAGATACGCCTCTATCACCAGCGGGTTGTTCCGTATCTCGTCGGGCGTTCCCTGCGCTATTATGAGCCCGTAGTTCAGGACGAGTATCCTCTCGCATATTCCCATCACAAGGCTCATGTCGTGTTCTATCAGAATGATCGAGACGCCGAATTTGTCGCGCACGTCGTGGATGGTGCGCATCAGCTCGGCGGTCTCCGAAGGGTTCATTCCCGCCGCCGGTTCGTCCAAAAGCAACACTTTGGGGTTGGTGGCGAGCGCCCGTGCTATCTCGAGCCTGCGCTGCGCGCCGTAGGGAAGGCTTCCTGCCGTGGCTTCGGCGCTCTCCTCCATATCGAACACCGACAGCAGTTCCAGCGCGACTTCCGCGGCCGCTTTCTCCTGTTTCCAGTAAGAGGGCAGGCGCAGGCAGGCCGCCAGGACGGAGTAATTCATGCTGTTATGAAGGGCAATCTTCACGTTGTCGATCACCGAGAGCGATTTGAAGAGCCGTATGTTCTGAAACGTTCGGGCTATCCCGTGCCGCGTGACCTGATGCGTCGGCTTGCCCATGGTATCGCGCCCGATCAGCTTTATGCCGCCGTTCGACGGATGGTAGACGTTGGTGAGCAAATTGAAAACGGTGGTCTTGCCCGCTCCGTTGGGGCCGATGAGCCCCACGATCTCGCGGCCGGCGACCTGAATGTTGAAGTCGTCGAGCGCCTGAAGGCCGCCGAAACGTATGCCCAGGTTCGATACGTCAAGAACCGGAGGCATCCGAACCGCCTCCCTTTTTCAAAATACGGCGGCGAATGCCGGCATTGAAGCCGTCGATGGCGTCGCCGAGCGAAAATTCGTACTTCCCGCACAGGCCGGACGGCTTGAATATCATCACGGCGATGAGTAGCAGCGAATATATGACCATGCGATATTCGGCGAACCCGCGAAGCATCTCGGGCAAAATGGTAAGCGCCGTGGCCGACACCACCGAGCCGAATATCGACCCAAGCCCGCCCAGAACCACTATTACCAATATCTCGCAGGAACGCATGAAACCGAACGTCGACGGGTCGAGTATGCTCAGGTAGTGAGCGTAAAGACCGCCGGCCACCCCGGCGAACCCGGCCGATATCGCGAACGCGAGCACCTTGTAATAGGTGGTCGGGATGCCGGCCGCCTCGGCGGCTATTTCGTCCTCCCTTATGGAGAGGATGGCGCGTCCGTGGCGCGACCGAATAAGCGTGTTTATCGTCCAAAGCGTGACGACGACGAAGATATAGACCCACGTGACGGTCGTTTTTCTGCCTATGCCCTTGAGTCCGTAAGCGCCGCCGGTAAAATCGAGGTTGAGTATTATCACCCTTATAATCTCGCCGAATCCCAGAGTGATGATCGCGAGATAGTCGCCCTTGAGGCGAAGCGCGGGAAGCCCTATCAGGACGCCGAACCCGGCGGCCACAAGCCCGCCGAATACCAGCGCGATGGGAAGCTCGACGTTGGTGGGAAGATTCAGGCGCATGGTCAGGAGGGCCGCCGCGTAAC
Source organism: Synergistaceae bacterium (assembly GCA_031264605.1). Taxonomy (GTDB): domain Bacteria; phylum Synergistota; class Synergistia; order Synergistales; family Synergistaceae; genus JAIRKI01. The sequence continues at coordinate 15,522 of JAISDQ010000041.1, forward strand.
CGCCAACCGACATAAAACCGGCGTGTCCGAGGGGCAGTTGGCCCAGAAATCCGGCCGACAGGTTGAGGCTGACGGCCAGTATTATGTTGAAGCCTATGGGAATCAGCATCAACGCCTGATAACGGTTCAACACCCTGTACCTGATCAGCGCCATTAGCACGAGGTAAAGCCCGACGACGGAAACGGCGTTCAACGCGTACCTGGACGGCGTTTTGACGTTTAGCCCGGACACGCCCTTACACCTTCTCCCCGGCGCTCAGGCCGAATATGCCCGACGGTTTTATCAGGAGGACGACTATCAGAATCCCGAAAACGACCGCGTCGGTGAGCTTGGAGCTGATGAAGCCTTTGGTGAAGCTTTCGGCGATGCCTATGAAAATGCCGCCGGCCATTGCGCCAGGCAGGGAACCTATCCCGCCCAGGACGGCCGCCACAAATGCCTTGAGTCCCAACATTCCGCCCATGGTCGGCTGTATCTGCGAGTACGAACAGCAGTAAAAAATCGCGCCCACCGCGGCGAGTCCCGAACCGAGGGCGAAGGTGAAGGATATGGTGGTGTTGACGTTGATTCCCATGAGCTGGGCGGCGTCGAAGTCCTCAGAGACGGCCCTCATGGCCTTGCCAATCTTCGTGCGCCTGACCAGGAGCGTGAGCGCCGCCATTATCACGAGCGAGACCGCGATGGTCGCCACAGT
>JAISDQ010000050.1 GCA_031264605.1 Synergistaceae bacterium
TACGTTCCGAGGATTCGTTCGGTGAACAAGGCTCTTGGAAAACAGGACGAGAGCATAGAGTTTCTTCTCATCCAGTTTGTGAGCCTTCTCCGCAACGGGGAGCCTGTGTCCATGTCGAAGCGGGCCGGCACGTTCGTCACGCTTCGCGAGGTGATGGATGAGGTGGGCGGGGACGCCGCCAGATTCTTCTTCGTGAATAGAAAATGCGATTCTCACCTCGAGTTCGACCTCGAGGTGGCCAAGCGCACGTCGTCTGAAAATCCTGTCTATTACGTACAATACGCTCACGCGAGGATATGCAGCATATTGCGCGAGGCGGCGCTTCGCGGATTTCAGCTTCCCGGCGTCGGGGACGTCGATTTCACTCTGCTCTCGGACCCGTGCGAGGTGCGGCTCGCGAAGGAGATATCGCGCTTCCCGGAGGAGGTCGAAAAAGCTTCTTCATCCCTCGAACCTCACCGTATCGCTTTTTACGCCTCGGGCCTGGCGGAGGCGTTTCACTCTTTTTACAACAGCCTGAAAGTGCTGGGCGAATCTCCGGATTTGATGAACGCGAGACTGACGCTGGTGGAGGCGTCGAGAGTGACGGTATCGAACGCTTTAAAGCTGTTGGGCGTGTCGGCGCCCGAGAAAATGTGATTTTAATGCCCAAAATAAGATGGCTCGCGGTGTACGCGGTTACTACATTCATAATGGCGGTCACGGTCGTCACTTTTTTTAAGGAAATAGGCAGAATCGAGCGCCTTGCGGACGCGCTCGAGGTAAAAATGGAGGAATTGGTCGAACTGACGCGGAGAAACCAGGAGCTTCAGGAGAAAATAACCTATTACTCGTCCCCCGCGGGCGTGGCGCACGTAGCCACGGAAGAATACAATCTCGTCCGGCCCGGGGAAAAGATATACAGAATAGAGATAATCTCCGAGGAACAGTTGCCTAAACAGTGACGAAGGCTTATAATTCATAATCGTTATCCCTGCCTGCCGCGAAGCTGCCGCAAAGCGGCAGGCCGAAAGAACCGACGAGGTTCAAAGACCAGAGGGAGGAGGTGAATGACGTGCGACTTTATGAACTGACCGTGATACTGGCCGATAGCGTCGAGGATCCTAAAGCCTCGGCGGACGAAATAGCGGAAGTCGTGCGCGGATTGGGGGCGGAGGTCGAAAAGATCGATCTCTGGGGCAAGAAGCGCTTGGCCTATCCGATCAAGAAACAGCAAGAGGGTTTCTACGCGCTCATTACGTTCAAAATTTCTCCGGACGCCATAAAGGAAATAGACCGTATATTGAGTCTCAGGGCGACTGTCTTGAGGCACCTTGTGGTTTCTACCGACGAAGAGTAGGTAAATAAAAATGTCGAGAGGATTCAATAAAGTCATTGTGATGGGCAACCTCGCCCGCGATCCTGATATCAGGCATACGCCCTCGAAGCAGAAAGTAGCGCGTATTACCGTGGCTGTCGGGCGGCAGTGGAAGAACAAAATGACGGGCGAGCTTCAAAACCAGACGGATTTCATCCCGGTGGTGGCGTGGTCGTATCTCGCCGATACCTGCGAGAGATTTCTGCGCAAAGGCAAGCCGGTTCTGGTCGAGGGGCGTCTCCAGATAAGGGATTACGAGGACGCGAAAACCGGAACCCGAAAATGGGTCACGGATGTGGTTGCCGAAAACGTGGTATTGCTGTCGTCCGGCAGGCGCGACGATGATTCGTACGGGGAGATACCGGCTCCGCGCCCGGCGCAGTCGCCTTATCAACAAACGAAGCCGCTGCCCGCGCAGAATCAGAACATGGATGTCGGCAGTCTCAGGGACGATATAGATTTCGAGGAGGATTTCCCTCTCGATTTCAGCAATTCCGAACTGAATGATCCGTCCGACGGAACCGGCGAGGTCGAGGTTCCTTTTTGACGGATAAGAGATTTTTAACGGGGGGTTTGGATCATGGACAACCAATTCAGGAAGCGGCGTAAGCGCCGCCCGAAAGTCTGTCATTTTTGTGTCGATAAAGTGACCGGCATAGATTATAAAGAGGCGGAAAAACTGCGCAAATATATCACCGAAAGAGGAAAGATAGTCCCAAGGCGCGTGATGGGCACCTGCGCCAAACATCAGCGACAGCTTACGAGAGCTATAAAGAGGGCGCGTTTTCTGGCTCTTCTTCCATTTACTTCGGATTGACGCGAAAGGGGGAGGGCTTCAGGCTCTCCCCCTTTATAATCGAGCGGGCAATGTCATGAAAGGCGCGTTTTTAAAAGAGTGGTCGGTCGTCACCGCGGCGAGTTTCCTGCTTTATATGACAGGTTTCCTGTCGCCCGCATTGGCGTCGCCGGTGGCTCGCCTTTATTCGCTCCTGACGTTGCCGGCAACCCTCGTTTATTCGCTTCCGACGGTTTTTTTGGCTTTCGGCGGCGGTTTTTTTTGCTCCCTTGCCAGTGCCCTGCTGGTCTCGGTATCGATAGGTTTAGCCGTTTCCGGCGTTTACGGAGCTATGTGTTTTTTCATGTTCGGCCTGCCCGGAGCGTTGATGGGTTATATGGCGCGCTTGGGCGGAAAGGGCGGCGGTTTGCTCGTCGCTTCCGCGTCGGCCGAGTTCGCCGGTAAACTTGCGGGAGTTTTGCTCTTATACGCTTTTTTCGGTTTGAACCTGCTCTCCCCCGGTTCGGCGGAAATTGAACGGTATCTGAATAATTTTGGCGTGCTCGCGGCGGATCCGGCGATAAGAGAGGCGATAGCCGACCAGGTTGTCCTGCTGATACCGTACAGCATGATTTTTTTCTCGACCGTGGAGGCGATGATATGCCTTTGGCTCGTGTCGTTAATTCAAAAAAAGAGAACCGGAGAGGCGTTTTTCATCCTTCCTCCTTTCAGCGAATGGGCTTTCCCCAAAAATATCCTGCTTCCGTTGGTATTGGGATTTATTTGCGCGCAAATAGCGAGAAGCCGCGAAAATTTGTATCTTTTGAGGCTCATGGGGGTGAACTTGAGCGAACTGTCGAGGACGATTTTGATCGTTCAGGGCTTGAGCTGCGCCTGTTTTTTCATGGAACGGCGCGGAGTGCCCAAACCCTTCAGAATCGCGGCGATAGTTTTCACTCCGTTCATCTCGGTGCTGGGGGATATTTTGGCGATAGTCGGGGTTACGGATATGGGATTCAACGTCAGGGAAAGGATCGGGAGGGTTTGAGATGAAAGTGATATTGCTTCAGGATGTCAGTAAAGTCGGCGTCAAGGGCGATCTGGTCGAGGTATCGGACGGTTACGGGCGTAATTTTCTCATCAAGAGGGGCCTCGCTTCTGAAGGCACCGAGGGCAAGGTGAGGGAATGGGAGGAAAATCAGAAAGTCCGCAAAAACCGCGAGGCAAAATTGGAACAATCCGCCGCCGAGACGAAGAAAAAAATCGGGGGCAAAAGAGTATCCGTCCTGGTCAACGCGGGCGAAGAGGGCCGTCTTTTCGGGAGCGTCACTACCGGTCAGATAGCCGAGGCGCTGAAACAACAGCACGGCATAGAGGTGGACAGGCACGATATAAAACTCGAGGAAACGGTTAAAAATGTCGGAGTATACCCATTTAAAATCAGGCTCTATCCGGGAATCGAGACGTCGCTCTCCGTAGAAGTGAAGGCGGGATAACCGTTGCCCGGCCAGGAGTTGATGGACAGAATACAGCCGAATAACCTCGACGCGGAGCGCGCGGTGCTGGGAGCGGTCATTCTCGACAAAGGCGCCCTGCCGACGGCTGTGGAGATGCTCGAGCCGGAGGATTTTTACGATCCCAGGCACTCGATGGTTTTCGATCTGATAAAAGGCATGGCCCGAAAGGACAAAGCGGTCGACGAGATAACCTTCGAGGAGGAAATGACGCGTCAGAACCTCTGGGAGAGGGTGGGAGGCTCTTCTTTCACGGCCACCCTCATCGACGCGGTATCGACCTCGGCCAATATAGAGCATTACTGCGCCATAGTGAGGGAAAAATCCATTTTCCGCGCGCTGATAAGGGCGGGCGCCGAAATAACGCGTTCCGGATACGCCGAGGACGGGGATTCCTCGGAGGCGCTTATCGAAGCTGAGCAGAAAGTTTTTGAGATCGCCCGCAGAGGCGCGAAATCGTCGATAAAAAACATAAAAGACGTCGTCACCGGCGTGTTCAACAAGATCGAACGCGATATACGCGAGGAGACTCCCACTAACGCGGTACTGTCGGGTTTTCCGGATCTGGATTCGCTGACGGGGGGATTCCAGCCGGGAAGCCTCAATATCATAGCCGCGCGTCCTTCCGTTGGGAAAACGGCGTTCGCGTTGAATATAGCGTCGCACGCGGCGATATACGAGGGCGTGCCGACCTTGATATTCAGCCTCGAAATGTCGGGCGACCAGATCGCCACGCGGATGCTCAGCTCCCTCGCGAGGGTGAACATAAGGGAACTCGTCAAAAGGCGAAACCTCGACAACGCGCTTTGGACGGATATGACGTCGGCGGCGTCGGAGCTTTGCAACTCGTCTATTTTTATAGACGACAGCTCCATGCTGTCGACGTTCGAACTCAGGTCCAGATGTTTGAGATTCATGAGCAGGCATATAGGCAAAAGGTGTCTCGTCGTCATCGATTACCTTCAGCTCATGACCTCCGGCAATAAACGCGGCGAAAACAGAAACCAGGAAGTGGCGGACATATCGAGGATGCTGAAGGGCATCGCGAGAGAATGCGATATCCCGGTGATAGCACTGTCCCAGCTCAGCAGAAAAGTCGAAGAGCGCGGGGCGGAGAAACGCCCGATGTTATCTGATCTCAGGGACAGCGGGGCGATAGAGCAGGACGCGGACGTAGTGGCGTTTCTTTACAGGAAGTCGTATCAGGATCTCGATTCGGGCGACAACACGGCGGAACTGCTTGTGGAGAAACACAGGAACGGGCCGACGGGCAAAGTCAACCTCGTTTTTTACCGCGAGTACGCCAGGTTCGAGAGCAGCGCCAATTTCAAGATGTGACCGGGCCGTTTTTATGTTATATTCTTTGCGTCGTTTAAAACGCGCGCGGAATGCGCGTGAGCGCGCGAACTTCGCCGACGGGAGGCGTTATAGTGGCTGACAAAATGTGGGACATCCTCAGTTTTTTGAAAAATCCGCCCGGAGACGGAGTTATCGAAAAAAATTCCGCGGCCAGGGAGAGGATTCGTCAGATTAACGAACAGCTAGAGGAAGCCATAGAAAATCCTCTCTCCGAATCCGCGCGGGCGGCAAAGAAAGACGCGGCCGACAGCGTCGGGGAGCACGAAAAGACGCCGGACAAAAAAATTGAAAGAAACGTCCCCGCCCCCGCTTCGCGGGAACCGGCCGCGGCGGATCCGCCTGAAACTCGGGACGAGACGCCGGAAATAACGCCGGAGGAAGGCAGGCTCATCGATATCTCCGTCGATATGGTGCAGCCAAATCCCTTTCAGCCCCGCAAGGAACTCGGGGAACAGGACATAGCCGAATTATCCGAGTCCATCAAAGAATTCGGAGTCCTTCAGCCGATACTCGTGAAACAGGCGGGCCAGCGGTACGAATTGATAGCCGGCGAACGGAGGCTTCGCGCTTCGATATTGGCCGGGCTTCACTCCATCCCGGCGATAGTGGTCGACGCCGAGCCGCTGCATCAGCAAATAATCGCGCTTGTGGAGAACATCCAGAGGAAGAATCTGTCTTCCATCGAGGAAGCCGCGTCGCTGCAGGATATCCTTTCGAAGACCGGCTGGAGTCAGAGCGAATTGTCGCGCCGCATGGGGCGGTCGCAGGCTTCGATCGCCAATAAACTGAGGCTGCTTCGTCTGGAGCCTGCCGTGCAGGAACTCGTGCTCTCGGGCAAACTGGGCGAACGTCAGGCGCGGGCGTTGTTGTCCCTCTCCCCGGAAGCTCAGGTAACTCTCGCTCAAAAAGCGGTATACGAGGAAATGAGCGCCCGCGCTCTGGAAACCGCCGCGGAAAACTGGAACGGCAAACCGCGCGTTTCGCGGCAAAAGGCGCGCCGGGATTCAGCCGACGGCCCGGGAGGAGAACTGCTCGGAGATATCGCGACTTTGGTGAATAAACATAAAAGCCGCGGAATAATGGCGCAATGGAAGGTCAAGCAGATGAACCAAAGCTCTCTCGTCGTCGAGATAACGGTCGACCTGATGAGAAACTCCGCGGAAGACGGGGACGCTTCGGAGTGACCGCGCGATGATCTCTCTTTCGAAACGCCCGGACGACGGATTTGCCGATGAAACGGCGAAGGAGCTTCCGGTGAAAACGTTGGCGCCGAACGCGGCGTACCGCGCGGCGTTTTTCATTACGTTCGCGATACCGAATCTCGTGTTTTCCGGACCGAGTTGGTTCGATACGCTCCATATCATGAAATGGTTCGCGACGATGGCGCCTATAGGCGTCATCGCGATAATGGCGGGTTTCAGGCTTTTCAGGAACGGCGCCGGGAAAACGGGCTTCGCGATGGATCCCTTTGCGGTCGCGTGGCTGTTTTTTATCCTTCTCGTTTCGGCACAGCCCATTTTCATAAAACTGACCTCAAAATCGACTTTCGTCAAAGAATGGTTCTTTTTCGCCGTTTTATTCGCGGTTTATCTGCTGGCGTACAACATGCCGCCCAAAGGCCGTTTTTTTCGCGTTCTGTTATGGGGAAGCAGTTTAAACGCTTCGCTCAATGTTCTTTTCGCGGAATTGGTCAGCCGCGGCATAAAGACTGGGTTTCCGTTCATCATGTACGTTCCGGGGAATTACATCGGCAATACCGCCCAGCAGGAGATGCTGGGGCTATGGATGGCAATGGCGATATTCAATTGCCTGTTTTTGCATGTCGGTTACGCGAGCGAATGGGGCGCAAACAAACGCTCCAAGGTATTGCTGCCGCTCAATCTGTTTTTCATGGCCGCCAACGCCTGGGGGCTGTGGAATTCAACCTCGCGGGGCGGCATTCTAGCTTTCATGACCGCTTTCGTCGTGATAGCCGTTTCATTCGCCTGCGGCAATATGTGGAAATCGGTGAAACACCTTTGCGGGCTGTTCGGCGTGGTTTTGATATTTTTGATGCTGGTTTTGACCGCGGATTTCGTCGCGGGAGGAGTATCGAGGGCAGGGCCGCTCGTCGCCAAAATGCTCGATATGGTTAAAAATCCTGGGACATTCGGTGGCAGAATAGCGATATGGACGGTCAGCGGCGAGGTATTTAAGGAACATCCGTTATCGGGCGTTGGGTTGGGGCATTATAAATGGCATTTTCTGGACGGTCAGCGCGCTATGTACGAAAAACGCCCCGAGCTCCTGGATGACCCGAACTATAAATGGCAGTTCACATACTGGGCGCACAACGAGTATTTGCAATGGCTCTGCGAAACCGGTCTGATCGGCGCGATTCCGATGCTCGTCCTGGGCGTGTGGTGGCTGTATTTATTTCTCCGGGCCCTCGCCGCGAGACGGCAGATGCCTCCGGAAGCGATATGGGGCGTGGGAATGCTTTTCCTGCTCTTTTTCGACGCTCTTTTCAGCAGGCCCTTTCACAGAATCGAGAACGCCGTGTGGATGTCGCTGGCTTTCGCCCAGGCGAACAGGTTTTTGCTGCCCCAAACCGCGACATGGATAAAGCGCGAGAGCGAGGCCGTCTACAGGGCTTTCGGCGTTTTCATGGCGACGGCGGCGGTGTGCGGGCTGTTGTTTCTCGGCGGCGGAATGGCCGGCGATAAACTGATGCTTCGGGCCGTGTTCCCCGGCCCCGACGAAGAAAAACGCGAATACCTCGACCGCGCCGGCAATTTCCTCATGTCGAGGGATGACGCGCTCGAACAGATGGCAAACCTCGACATCTCGATCGGCGAATGGGACGACGAGGCGTATATCCGCGGAGTGAGGGAGCTGTACGTGGCTTTTAAAACGCGCCCCAATTCCGAACGCCTGTTCAAATTGTTCGAGTGCTCCAAAGAACTCAACAACGCCGAGCTGATAAAGGAACTCATCCCTTATTTCCCTCCGGGCAGCGTAGGCCTGAGGTAAAATTTCCGCGCCGGGCAAACCAACGG
>JAISDQ010000067.1 GCA_031264605.1 Synergistaceae bacterium
TATTTCTGGTGTGCCCGGCGGGATTCGAACCCGCGACCTTCGGCTCCGGAGGCCGACACTCTATCCAGCTGAGCTACGGACACGCATTTTTTTGTTGCGGGAAGCGCTTCGTAAGCCGGGTCTTGTCTTGTCCAGTCATTTATCTGCGCAATCGTACCCGGGAGTCAGCGGGCAGCCTCATCCTCCCCTATTCGATCTTGCTCCTGGTGGGGCTTGCCAGGCACGCGCGTCGCCGCGCGTCCGGTGAGCTTTTACCTCGCCTTTTCACCCTTGCCCGGTTTCCCGGGCGGTATATTTTCTGTGGCGCTTTCCTTGGGTTCGCACCCACAGGAGTTTCTCCTGCACCATGCCCTGCGGAGCCCGGACTTTCCTCCATCGGCGTAGCCGACAGCGACTGGATGAAACACTTCCCAGCGATATTCTAGCATAAATAACGCCCAAGTGCTATGATACGTATTTGTATGGCAGATTTTGACCTGAAATGAACGGGGTGACCTTTTTGCACGACGCTTCAAAGATACGCAACGTGGCCATAATAGCTCACATAGACCACGGCAAGACTACGCTCATCGACTCGATATTCCGCGCGGCCCGCACTTTCCGCGAAAACGCCAGAATCGAGGAGCGCGTTATGGACGGGCTCTCCCTGGAACGCGAACGCGGGATCACCATCAAGGCAAAGCACTGTTCCGTTTATTGGAAAGGGTACAAGATAAACATAGTCGACACCCCCGGACACGCCGATTTTTCCGGCGAGGTCGAACGGGTGCTCTCCATGGTCGATTCCGTCCTGCTCCTGGTCGACGCCAACGAAGGCCCGATGCCGCAGACGCGTTACGTTCTGATGCGCGCCCTCAAACTGGGCCTGCGCCCGATAGTGGTGGTGAACAAGGTCGACCGCCCCAACGCGGCGCCCGACACGGCGCTCGACAAGACCTTCGACCTGTTCATCGAACTGGGCGCCACCGACGAACAGTGCGAATTCCCGGTACTGTACGGTTCCGGGCTCGACGGCTGGATGACCAGACAGATGCGGGACGAGCCGGGCAAGAGCGGCGAGATGGACGACCTGTTCAAAACCATAGCCGATTTCGTGCCCCCGCCGAAAATTTACGAAGGACGCCCTTTTCAGATGCAGGCCAGCACCATAACATGGAGCGACTACCTGGGCCGCATCGCCGGCGGGCGAATCGTGAGCGGGACTTTGCGGCGCGGCGACAGAATTCTCGTGACCCGCACCGGCAAACCCGGCGCGGACGGCGGCGAGTTCGAGATAGCCTCGCAGCGTGAGGAAACGGCGGCGCACATATTTCTGACCGAAGGGCTGGAACGCGTGGAAGTCGAGGAGGCGAGCGCCGGCGAAATTATATGGCTCTCCGGCCCCGGCGAGATAACTCTGGGCGATACGCTTTCGTCGTCCGAGCTGGCCGGTTCTCCCATGCCGCCGCTGGATATCGAGGAACCGACCGTGTCGATGCACTTCCTCGTCAATACGGGCCCGTTCGCCGGAGAGGACGGCAACGCCGTTACCCTGCGGCAGATAATGAACCGCCTGGAACGCGAAGCCCGCGTCGACCCGGCGCTCCGCGTCGAAGACATAGGGCGCTCCGACGGGGTGAAAGTCTCCGGAAGGGGAGAATTGCACCTTGGCATACTTATAGAGGAAATGCGGCGCGAGGGGATGGAGTTCTGCATATCGCGCCCCGAGGTAATCACGCAGACCGCCCTCGACGGCACTCTGCTCGAACCCGTCGAGGAACTGGTGATCGACATACCGGAGGAATATCAGGGCGCCGTGATACAGAAACTGGCCCTCCGCAAAGGCGAGCTGAAAAACATGGAGAACGGCGGATTGGGCACGCTGAAGCTTGAATTCCGCATACCGACGCGGGGACTCATAGGCTACAGAGGAGAATTTTTGACCGACACGCGGGGGATGGGAATCCTGACGTCGCGAATCGTGGGATACGCGCCCTGGGCCGGCGAAGTGGTCTCCCGTTCGCGGGGTTCCATGGTGAGCATGGATTCCGGCGCGGCGACCAGCTACAGCCTCGAAAACCTTCAGGAACGCGGCACGCTCTTTCTCAAACCGGGCGACAAGGTCTACTGCGGCATGGTCGTCGGCGAAAGTTCCAAGACGACGCGCGATCTTCCCTGCAACCCGGCCAAACGCAAACAGCAGACGAACCACCGCTCCGCGACAAAGGACGCTACCATAGTCCTCGACGTGCCGCGCCTGATGACGATAGAGTCCTCGCTCGAATGGATCGAGGATGACGAATTGGTGGAGGTGACGCCGAAATCGGTGCGCGTCCGCAAGACAATCCTCGACCCGACCGAGCGCAAGCGCGCCGAAAACAGGGGAAACGCCGCGGCCTGACAAATTTGCGCGCGTAAATGACGTTATGTTATAATCAATGCACCTTTCACCCGGACCATACGAGCCACTGCGGGCTGCGATGGCCTGAGCGGGAGGATTTACGATATCATGGGAGTGAACGAAGTGATAGACAAAGAATTAAAAGCGCAGGTAATCGAACAATACAAGACGCACGGCGCCGACACCGGCTCGCCGGAGGTTCAGGTGGCCATTCTCACGACGCGCATCAGACAGCTCACGGAACATATGAAGATACACAAGAAGGACTTCCACTCGCGCCGCGG
>JAISDQ010000072.1 GCA_031264605.1 Synergistaceae bacterium
GGCTTGCTGAAACGCACTTATTATTATGAGGCGACGCCCGCGGTACCCAATCCGAACGGCACAAATACCCCGACCGCCCCGCAATACAATTGGTCTGTGGTGCAAAAGGTCATCGGCGACCCACAAGACGCGAGCAAGGCCACCGGCAAGGTGGTGGCGGACTTCAATACCTCCGGCGCGCAGGGGAAGGTAAATAACAACGTCTCTCCCGCGACATACGGGTCGAATATGATAACGCTCGATTTCCTCGGCAGCGACTACGCGAAAACACTGGGTCTGACCAGCGATCCGATCGACGGCGTCACCAGCTACGGTTCGTCGTCGACGACCAAGCTCAGGGCGCAGGACGGTTACGCCATGGGCGTCCTCAACGACTGGACGATAGGCGCGGACGGAGTGATTCAGGGTTCTTACAGCAACGGCAAGATTCTTGCCATAGCTCAGGTGGCGCTCGCCATGTTCGCCAACCCGCAGGGGCTGTCGCAGGTGGGTGAGACATGCTTCGCCGAGACCATCAACTCCGGCATCGCTCAGGTGGGCGCGCCGCAGACCAACGGCGCGGGCAGCATCCAGGGCAACACCGTGGAGATGTCGAACGTCGATTTGTCGGAGGAGTTCGTGAACCTGATAAGGGCCCAGAGAGGTTTCCAGGCCAACACGAGGGTCGTCACGACGTCGGATGAAGTTCTGCAGGAACTCATCAATCTGAAGCGGTAATTTCGAAATTGTGACGGAGGCGGCGCTTTGCGTCATCTCCGTCACGCAGGATTTCGAAATATATATTATAATCGCATCGGGTTCGTAAATTACGGAGGAGCGCTGTCATATCGCGATGATAGAGTTGACGAGGCTGAAGGGCGCTAAGTTCGCGCTCAATTCGGAACAGATAGAGACGATAGAGGAGACTCCCGATACCGTGATAACGCTTCTCAACGGACATAAATACGTGGTGTTGGAGAGGACGCGGGAGGTTATTGGTTTAATCGAGGCGTTCAGGAGAAATTCCTCGGCGCCTTGGGACGCCTGACGGCCCGTCGTGATGAATGAGGTGAGCGTGCGGTGGATTTAGCGTCGATAGTCGGTCTTTCCATGTCTATTATAGTCGTGGTCTGGGGCATGATAATGGGAGGCGACATAATGGCCTTCTACGATCTTCCCTCGATATTTATCGTTCTGGGGGGCACGTTGGGCTCCGTCATGGTCGCCAACCCGCTGGAGAGGTCGAAGAACCTTCCGGCGATCCTCAAAAACGCGTTCGTCACCAAGCAGATAGACATGATCGGCCTGATTCAGACTCTCGTCAGTTTTGCCGAAAAGGCCCGCCGCGAGGGGTTGCTCGCGCTCGAGGAAGACGCCTCGCAGCTCGACGACGAATTCATGCGCAAATCCATACAGCTCGTGGTCGACGGAACCGATCCGGAGCTGGTCAAATCCATACTCGACACGGAAATCGGCCTTTTGGAGGAACGGCACTCCGCCAACAAGGCTTATCTCGACTCGGTGGCGGAGCTGGGGCCCGCTTTCGGGATGCTCGGAACGCTGATCGGCCTCATACAGATGCTCGGCAACCTGAGCGATCCCGACGCGCTCGGGCCCGGCATGGCGGTGGCCCTTGTCACGACGTTTTACGGCTCCGTTCTGGCCAACATGATATCGATACCTCTCAGCAAAAAACTGGCGCAGAATTCGGGCGGTGAAATCCTGTGCAGGGAACTCATGGTCGAAGGCATACTTTCGATTCAGGCCGGAGAAAACCCCCGCATCGTCGAGGAAAAACTGAAAGTTTTCCTGCCGCCCAAGGTACGCAAGCAGTTGGACGAAGGCAAGGAGGAGGCGTAACCTCATGGCGAGGAAGAAAAAACAGGAAAGCGGAGGGGGCGGGGCGCCTGCGTGGCTGGCTACTTACGGCGACATGGTGACGCTTGTCCTATGTTTTTTCGTGTTGCTTTACTCGTTTTCCACGCTCGACGCCAAAAAATGGGACGCGGTGGCGGCGTCGATGCAGAACGCCTTCAGCTTACAGTCCGGAGGCGGGGGAGCGGGAAGCGGCGTAAATTCCATGATTGGCGGTTCCCTGAACGAAAACCAGGGCAACGCGGACCATCCCACCGATTCGGATCAGATGTACAGCTCGAACCGCGTTCTCGCGCTGGTGCAGAAGGCTCTCACGGACGAGCTGAACGGGGAAGAGGTCTCCGTGTTCGTCAGCGAACGGGGGGTAGTCGTCGCCCTCTCCGAACAGATGCTGTTCGAGGAAGGCTCCGCGAAATTGCGTCCCGAAGCTCTCAGGACACTCTATAAAATCGGCGGCGTGCTGGAGAAGCTGCCGAACGATATATCTGTGGAGGGGCATACCGACTCGGGCGTCCCGCTGCGAAGCATTTACATCGACAACTGGGGGCTTTCGTCGGCGCGGGCGTCGCGCGTCACGGCTTATCTCGACGAGACGGCCGGACTTCCGCAAAACCGCCTGAGGGCGGTGGGAATGGGCGCGTCGGCGCCGATAGTTCCGAATATATCCGAGGGAAACATGAAGCTGAACAGGCGGGTCGACATCGTCATTTTGTCCATGCACCCCGTGCGGTGACGGACTGCCGGCGTTTTTCGAATTTCAGGGAGATGGTCTCATGGCGTTGGTTAAAAGAACTGTCGTTACGGTAGTGGTGGGAGTGATTGTCCTGCTTGTGGGAATCGGCGGCGGATTGTTCGCGGGCCTAAAGTATTTTTCCTCGCCTCCCGAAATTACTGAAGAGCCCCAGATACCGAATCCGGGCCCCATGTTGGATCTCGGGCAGTTCACAAGCACGATGGCCGATCACGAAACGCATCTGGTGAAAGTCAAAGTCACGGTGGAACTGTCGGGGGCGAACACCGCGACCAGGCTCGCGGATACCGGGTGGAACGTGATGATGAAGGACGAGATACTCAAGACCTTGAAAGACCAGCGCTACGACAACGTTCGTTACGCCGAGGGCATGGAGAAGCTGAAACAGGACCTCAAGGCGCGCCTCAACGCGATACTGCCGAGGGTGGACAATAACGTCGCCGTGAACAGGGTGCTTTTTGACGAATTTATGACCCAATGACAGCTTTTAAAGAACTTGTGGGGGGTATAACATGACGCCGCCGGAGGTAATGAGCCAGAACGAAATAGATTCACTGTTGGCCTCGATAAACAGTGGAACTGACGATATATCGACCATGCAGGCGGCGGAAGAGAAGCCCCTGAAGCTTTACGACTTCCGCAGGCCTGATAAGTTCAGCAAAGATCAGCTTCGCGCCATTCAGATGATTCACGAGTCTTTCTGCCGCACGCTGACCACCTCGCTCTCCACGATGGTCCGCTCCATGGTCTCGGTGGAAGTGGTCGCGGTCGATCAGCTCGCCTACGACGAGTTCATACACTCGCTGGTTCAGCCGACCGTCATCGGGATACTCGAAATGTATCCACTGAGCGGGAACGCGATCCTCGAAATGAACAATCAACTGACGTTCGCCATCATAGACCGCCTCCTCGGGGGGAGGGGCGAGCCGCTTCGCAAGCCGCGCGACCTGACCGACATCGAGCGGACCGTGGTCGAGCGCATCATCATGAAGATACTGGAACATCTCGAAGAGAGCTGGAGCACGGTCGTCGATATAAGGTTCCGCTTCGAGACAATGGAGAGCAACCCGTTCTTCGTTCAGGTCTGCCCCGGGACGGACATGGTGCTTCTCGTGACGATGAAAATACAGGTGGGCGACGTGCAGGGAATGATGAATTTCTGCATCCCTTACTTCGTCATCGAACCTCTTATAGATAAACTCAGCTCGCAGCAGTGGTTCTCGTCCACGGGCCGCAAGAGCACCGAGGGAGTTCAGGAAACGCTGATGAGCAGGCTTCAGGAAGTCTCGGTGCCTCTCGCCCTCGAACTGGGCCATTCGGTGGTCTCATTGGGGGACGTTCTGCAAATACAGGCGGGCGATGTGGTGAGGCTGGACGGTACGGCGAAGGACGACCTGGGGCTGAGAGTTGGCAACAGGGTGAAATACCGCTGCACTCCGGGCCTTAGCCAGAAGAACTACGCCGCGCGGATAACCGAAGTGCTGGGAGACGAAGAATTCCCCATCGAAGAGGAGGAGTAATGAATGGTCGATGAATTTCTGAATCAGGATGAAATAGACGCTCTTCTTTCGGGGGCTCCCGGCGAAGACGGCGGGAAACTTTCACAGGCCGACACGGCGGCTTTGGCCGAAGTGGCCGGGATTGTGGCCACGGCGGCCACCAATGTTGTGGGAATGCTCGCGGGGCGGGATGTTACCGCCGACGTGATCGAGCAGATGGAGATACGTCAGGGCGAGATGGCCGCCAAGATAGACGGAAGCAAAGTTTTCGTCTATTCCATGATTCTGAACGGAATGGATTCGTCGCCCGCGCGGCTTCTAGCCAGCGAACGCGGGGCGCTCGCGCTGGCCGACATGATGATGGGCGGCGACGCGAGGGAACTTCCGGGGGAAGCCAATGACCTGTATCTTTCGGCCGCGCAGGAAGGCTTGAGCCAGTTGGTCGGTTCGGCGCTCACGAGTTTGAGCGGATTGCTCGCGGGAATCAGGCTCACGGCCGATTCTTCGGCGTCGGCGCTGACGGATTCGTCGGGATGGCTTCCCTTCCCCGATTTGCCCGCGGAAGCCATGATATGGGTGGGCAGGATAAACCTGAACGTTGCCGATGTGGAGCCCTTCGTGCTCGATATTTCCATGCCTCTCGCAAACGCCGCGGCGTTCGCGGCGAAAATAAGGGAAGCGACCGCCCCGAAAGAAGAACCCGCTCCGTCCCCTCCGCCGCCCAAACCGGCGCAACCCCAACCCGCGGCCAGGCCGACGGCCCCTCAGGCGGCTCCGCCGCCGTCGTTGCCGCCCAGGCCCCAGGCGCCGCCGGTCGACGTCAAGCCGGTTGAATTCGCGCAGCTTGGAGGAACGGATTTTGCCGGTTCTCAGGGAAATCTCGACCTGATAGTCGACATACCGGTACGTATTACTGTAGAATTGGGAAGAACGAGAAAAACTATCGGGGAAGTACTGGCGTTAGGGCCGGGTTCAGTGGTAGAATTGAACAAGATGGCGGGAGAGCCGGTAGACGTATTGGTAAACGGCAAACTCATCGCCAGGGGCGAAGTCGTCGTGATAGACGAAAGTTTCGGCATAAGGGTCACCGAAGTCGTGAGCAAAGCTGAGAGAATACGCTCCATGGGGGTTTAATTTGATTTTGAGACAGTATCATCCAAGGAGGGTGTGAAGAAACATGGGGACGAAGGTTTTAATCGTGGATGACGCGGCTTTTATGAGGATGATGCTTCGCGATATCCTCGCGAAAAACGGTTTTGAAGTGGTCGGAGAGGCCGACAACGGAAAAACGGCCGTGCAGATGTATAACGAACTGAAGCCCGACGTGGTGACGATGGATATCACGATGCCCGAGATGGATGGAATTGCCGCCGTGAAGGAGATCAAGGCCGCGGACCCCGCGGCGAAAGTAGTGATGGTCAGCGCGATGGGGCAGCAAGCCATGGTCATAGAGGCGATCAGATCCGGCGCGGCTGATTTCATTGTCAAGCCTTTCCAGCCGGACAGAGTTTTGGAGGCGCTTGGCAAGGCTCTTTCCTGATATGCGCCGACGGGGCGATGTTGGTGTTACGGCGGAACGTGCGTAAAAGAGCGGTCGGGTTAATTCTTGCGGGAATCTCGGCGCTCTTTTTTTTGGAGGGAGCGGCGGAAGCCGTGACCGCGGAGACGGTGGATTTCAACGCCTCGATCGCGGAATTCGCGGTGAAAATTGCCCTGGGGATTCTGCTGTTTGGCGTGTTGGCTTATTTCGCGCTTAAATTTCTGCCGGGACGTTTCGGCGCGATGTCGCGCGGGCATATCAAAATCATCTGCGCGGCGAACCTGGGGCGGGACATGATGTACATCGCGAGGCTGGGCCCCGAAGTGGTGGCGTTTCTGTGCGGCCGCTTCGGTTCGGTCGTTCTTGGAAGGTGGTCCGCCGAGGAATGGGACGATTACGAGGCGGCGCGGATTCTGCCCGAACCCGTTAAACAGGAAGGAAAAGGCGGGTGACGCGCCTTTCGCGCCCGGCTAAATCTCACGCCGGCATTGGCGCGGGCAAAGCGGTTCTCCTGCTGCTCGGCGCGCTTTGCGTCGTTCTGATGCTCTCTCGTCACGCGTTTGGGGCGGTGCCGGCGGCCAGCCTGCCTAACACGCCGAATTTGCCGCTTCCCGCGCTGAATGTCGCCGTGGGGGCCGCCGAAGGTCCGAGGGACGTAGTCCTCACCCTCCAGATAGTGGCGCTCGTCACGGTAATAAGCATGGCGCCGGCCATATTGCTCATGCTCACGAGTTTCACCAGAATTCTGATCGTGCTCGGTTTCGTGCGGAGCGCTATGGGTTTGCAGCAGACCCCGCCGAACCAGGTGATTTCGTCGCTCGCCCTGTTCCTGACGGTATTCACCATGACGCCCGTGTGGAGCAATATTTACGAAAACGCGCTCGTGCCGTACGTGCAGGAAGAACTTCCGGCGGGGGAGGCTTTCGAAAGAGCCGTGACGCCTCTTCGCCAATTCATGCTCGCCCAGACGAGGGACAAGGAGCTGTCGCTGATGGTCCGCCTGTCGGGCGATCCCCAGCCGGCGAACCAGGACGCGGTGAGGACGGTGGTTCTGATACCGGCGTATATTTTGAGCGAACTCAAGACTTCTTTTCAGATGGGAGTGGTCATATACATCCCGTTCATAGTCATTGACATGATAGTGGCGTGTATCCTCATGAGCATGGGCATGATGATGCTGCCGCCGTCGATGATCTCGCTTCCGTTCAAGATATTGCTTTTTGTGATGGCCGACGGCTGGAGCCTGCTCATCTCCAGCGTAGTCACCAGTTTCAGGCTGTAGGGGATCGGATATGGAGACGCTGACGATAGGAGACGCGTTCATAAGCGCGATGTGGACGATGGTACTCGCCGCCATGCCCGTGCTTCTCATATCGATGTGCGTCGGGCTCATAGTGGGCATATTTCAGACGGCGACTTCCATTCAGGAACAGACGCTCACTTTCATCCCCAAAATGCTCGCTATCATAATATCCCTTCTGCTGTTCGGCCCGTGGATGTTCAGGATAGTCAGCGGGCTTGCCATAAGGCTCTTCACCGATATGTACAAATACGTCGGCTGACGGAGCGCACGGACTTACCGGCACGGTTATGACGCCGTTCCTGACGGGAAACGCCTACGTGAACCTCATAATCATACACTTCATGATAAGCCTCAGGATGCTGGGGTTGATAATGGCGGCGTCCGTGTTCATGCTCCCTTCCATTCCCAACACGGTCAAATTCTGGCTATCCGTCGCCCTGTCGGTAATCGTGACTTCAGTTTCAGGGGCGTCGATTCCCGAGATCGCGGCGGGCAGCATCCCAATGATGATTCTGATGGGAACGAGGGAATTTTTAATCGGAGCGGTGATCGGCTTTGCCTCCAGCGCGCCGCTTTACGCGCTACAAACCTCCGGGTTCATCGACGGAACGCTGATGGGGCTCAACATGATGAATATGTTCGACCCAACGTCGCAAGCGCAGGTCTCCGTCCTGGCCCAGATGAAATATATGATGGCGATCTGGTTTTATCTTCATTGGGACGGGCATATACTGCTCGTCCGGGCCCTCGCCGAAAGCGTGAAGTTCGCGCCCGTGGGCATGCCGTCCTGGGAGGGCTTCCAGGGCATACCTCTCTTCGATTGGGCGCAGAAAGTTTTCGTCCTCGCCATGACGATAAGCCTGCCGATTTTCGGCTCGGTCATCCTCGCCGAGGTGGGGCTCGGTTTCGTAGCGCGCACGGTGCCCCAGATGAATGTATTCGTGCTCGGAATCCCGCTCAAAATCGCCATAGGGATGCTCGTGCTGCTCACGGTGCTGCCCGGGGCGGTGGATATATTTCACCGGGAGATAGAGGGCGCGGTTTCCTGGGCGCTCGGGAACGTATATTTCCTGCGATGAACGCCGGATTTCGCTTCGATCTCCAATTTTTCGGGGAGGAACGCAACGAGCCCGCCACTCCCAAGAAGAGGAGCAAAACGAGGGGAGAGGGACAGGTCGCGAAAAGCCAGGACTTGTCAGCCTCTGTCGTCATCATAACCGGCCTTTTGACCATCAATTCGCTGGGAGGCAAGATATGGGACAATCTCATTACCCTCTTCCGCGAGACGTTCAGATATATCGCGTCGCCGTCGATGCCGGGCGACGGGTGGTGGTTCCGTCCCGCGCTCATGGCCGGGAAATCCCTGCTCTACGGATGGCTCCCGCTAGGGCTTCTCTGCGCCGTTTTCGCGGTGGCCGTCCTGGTTTATCAGGTGGGTTTCGTGATAACGACGAAACCGTTCGCCCTCAAATTTGACCGTTTCAACCCGGTCAACGGGCTGAAGAAGATTATTTCGCTGCGGACGATCATCGAACTTCTGAAAGGCATGCTGAAAGCGCTGGTGCTGCTTGGGATGCTCTATTTAGCCCTTCGTAACGAACGCGACCTGATGCTCTCGATTATCGGTTTTTCCCTCGACGAAGGCGTCATGATCATCATGGGCAAGATATGGAGCCTCGCGATGAGAATGGCCGCGGTTCTTTTCATTATAGCCCTGATAGACTACGCGTATCAGAAGTGGGAATTCGAGAAATCCATAAAGATGAGCAAACAGGAAATAAAAGACGAATACAAGCAATCGGAGGGAGACCCTCTCGTCAAGAGGAGAATCCGCCAGAAACAGAGGGAACTCGCGCAGCGCAGGATGATGTCGGACGTTCCGAAAGCCGACGTGGTGGTCACCAACCCGACGCATATCGCCGTCGCCATACAGTACGACCAAAAAACGATGAGCGCCCCCGTGATCGTGGCCAAGGGCGAGGATTTCATCGCCCGGAAGATAAAGGACATAGCATCCGAACACGGCATTCCGATCGTGGAAAACAAACCCCTGGCGAGAGCCCTGATGCAGCGGGTGGAAGTGGGGGAAAGCATACCGGAGGAGCTTTACCTCGCCGTCGCGGAAGTCCTGGCGTTCGTGTA
>JAISDQ010000073.1 GCA_031264605.1 Synergistaceae bacterium
CAGCCGCTCCAGCACCTTCAAACGCTTTAACTCGCACTTGCTCAATGTCAGTCTCTCCTGCACCATTCGGACATTTTCTCAGACGAGTTATGGCAGGACATTATCACAGACGAACGACAGTCTTTAAAAACGCTATTGACAGAGCGTCGTATCGTATATAGAATGTCAATTGATTTGAGCGCGTATTTCATTACATGATCGGGAGGAGGGATTTCGTTGTTCATGAACATAGCCGCCAGTTTCGTGATAATTCTGGTTTTGGTACTTAGCCGCGGGTCCCGTCCGAGGCCGATTGGTGCTTGAACCAGCATTAGTCGAAACCGGGCCGGGACCCTCAGGGGATCCCGGCTTTTTTAGTGCTTTCGCGCATTCATCATGCCTGAATTTTCGGGAGACGGAGGAGAAATTATGAGATGTACTTTCAGCGTGCTTACACAGGACAGCCCGGGCGTATTGATGAGGATAGCCAGCCTCATTTACAGGCGCAATTACAACATCGCGAGCCTGAGCGTATCGCGGACCAACGCTCACGGCATGTCGCGCTTCACGATAATGATAGACGCCGACGAGTGGGCCCACGAACAGGTGGAAAAACACCTCGACAAGCTCGTCGAGGTGATATCGGTCGAAAATCTCAATCACGGCGGAAAATTCGTCGAGCGCTGGCTTTCCCTCATCAAGGTCAAAGCGAACATGGAGACGCGTCCGCATATATTGCAGATAGCCGACGTTTTCAGATGCAGGGTGGTCGATATGGGAAGCGACGCGCTGACGCTCGAAGTGACCGGCGACGAAGGCAAGATGCAGGCCTGCACCGAGGCGCTTCGCGCTTACGGCATACTCGAAATAGCCGGTTCGGGCTCGGTCGCTCTGAGCCGCGCCGGTTTCAGGAACGGCGAGGATGCCCGAGGCGATAAACGCGAGATGGAAAATTTCGGCATGGGAATACTCATGGCCGAGGGAGAAAGACTGTCCTGCGACGCCGTATAGAGGCGCGCGAAAATTCCGCCGGTTTCAATCCGGCAATCCTCCAAGCACGGCCGGGCGCTTGACGATTATGTCCGTGATTCGGGGATAATGCCGGAATAAAAAATCATTCTTACGTTTGGGAGGAGTTTTACGATGGCTAGAGTGTACTACGACAGAGACGCCAATCTGCAAGTTTTATCGGGGAAAACGGTTGCGATACTCGGTTACGGAAGCCAGGGGCACGCGCACGCGCAGAACCTCAAGGACAGCGGCATATCGGTCGTCGTCGGCCTGCACGAGGGGAGCAAATCACGCGAGACCGCCAGAAACGACGGCTTCGAGGTGTTCTCAGTATCCGAAGCTTCAAAGCGCGCCGACGTCATAATGTTCCTCATGCCCGACCACCTTCAGGCCGACATCTACAGCGGGGAAGTCGCGCCGAATATGAAGGAAGGCGCGGCGCTCGCCTTCGCCCACGGGTTTGCCGTGCATTTCGGGCAGGTAGTGCCGCCTAAGGAGAACGACGTATTCATGATCGCCCCCAAGGGGCCCGGCCATATCGTCCGCCGGATGTACACCGAGGGCAAAGGCGTTCCGGCGCTCATGGCCGTCTTTCGGAACGCGTCCGGCAGAGCCAGGGATGTGGCGCTCGCTTACGGAGCGGGCATCGGAGCCGGCAGATCGGGAATCCTGGAGACCACGTTCCGGGAGGAGACCGAATCCGACCTCTTCGGCGAGCAGGCGGTTCTCTGCGGCGGGCTCAGCGAACTCATCAAGGCCGGTTTCTACACGCTGGTGGAGGCCGGATATCAGCCCGAAGTGGCGTATTTCGAGTGCCTGCACGAGGTCAAGCTGATAGTAGACCTCATCTTCGAGGGCGGTCTAACGTGGATGCGCTACTCAGTCAGCGACACCGCCAAGTACGGAGACGCGGTTTCCGGCAAGCGGGTCGTCGACGACGTCACCAGGACCAATATGAAGAAGATACTCGGTGAGATACAGGACGGGACTTTCGCCAAGGATTGGATACTCGAAAACAGGGCGGGGCGCCCCCGAATGAAGAAATGGGTCGCCGCCGAGCGCGAACAGTTGATCGAGACGGTTGGCAAAGAACTTCGCGGCATGATGCCGTGGATGGTCAAGAAGGAAGCGCCGGAGTACTGACCATGGCGGAAGATGTCGTACGTATTTTCGACACGACGATGCGCGACGGCGAGCAGGCGGCGCGCATCAACCTCAACACGGGCGAGAAAGTTCAGATAGCTCACGCTCTCGAACGCCTGAACGTGGACATCATCGAGGCCGGTTTCCCCGCGTCGTCTAAGGGCGATTTCGACGCGGTGGCGTCGGTGGCCGCCGAGGTGCGCACGCCTATCGTCGCGGGGCTTGCCCGCACCAGGGAGAGCGACATCACCGCGGCCGGCGAAGCGCTGCGGGGCGCGGCGCGGGCCAGGATCCACACCTTCATCGCCACCAGCCCCATTCACATGGAGTACAAACTTAAACTCTCCCCTGACGGGGTGCTGAAGGAAGTCGAAAACGGCGTGAAACTCGCCCGAAGCATCACTCCCGACGTCGAATTCTCGGCCGAGGACGCCAGCCGTTCCGACATGGATTTTCTGATCGAGGTATTTTCGCTCGCCATCGAATCCGGAGCCACGACGTGCAATATCCCCGACACCGTGGGTTACGCCATGCCACATGAATTCGAGAAATTCTGCGCGGCGGTGATCGCCGGCGTGAACAAGCCGGGAGTGATATGGTCGGTGCACTGCCACAACGACCTCGGCCTCGCGGTGGCAAATTCTCTCGCCGCGGTGAGGGCGGGAGCGCGCCAGGTCGAGTGCACCATAAACGGCCTCGGCGAGCGGGCGGGCAACGCCTCGATGGAAGAAACGGTGATGAGCCTGCGCACGAGAAAAGATCATTTCGGCGCGGATACGGCCATCGACACCAGGAAATTTTTCGCCACCAGCAAACTGGTCTCCAGCCTCACGGGCGTTCCGGTTCAGCCCAACAAGGCCATAGTCGGGATAAACGCATTCGCGCACGAGGCGGGGATACATCAGCACGGCATGCTCTGCAACAGGGCGACCTACGAGATAATGACGCCCGAGAGCGTCGGCGCTCCAGGCACGGATTTGCATTTGGGCAAACATTCAGGCCGCCACGCTTTCAACGAGCGCGTGGAGCAATTGGGGTACCGCCTCAGCGCCGAACAGGGCATGTCCGCTTTCGAGTATTTCAAGGAGCTGTGCGACAAGAAAAAGGACGTCTCCGACGGAGATATCGAGGCGTTTCTTCTCGACCGCGTACTTCATCTCACGCCGGAGGGATGTTACGAACTCAAGGACTACGCCGTGACCGTCGGCTCCGGCGGCAAACCGACGGCGTCCGTTACCCTGGCGCACGACGGCCTGGAGACCACCGAGGCCGCTTACGGAAACGGCCCGGTAGACGCCGCCTACAAGGCCATACTTAAAATCCTGCCATTCTCTCCCGAACTGGCCGAATTCCGCATACGAGCGACCAGCGAGTTTGCCGACGCATTGGGCGAGGCGCACGTGATACTGCGCTACAAGGAAATAAAAGCCCAGGGCAGGGGCGCCAGCACCGATATAATCGAAGCCACCGTGAGGGCTTACGTCGAAGCCGTGAACCGCCTTTATTCGGTGGCGGCGGCGCGGGAGATGGCGATCTGATGCCGCGCACGATGGCCGAGGCGATCATCGCCTCTCACACGAAAGACGCGGTTTCTCCAGGCTCCGTATGCCAGGTGAGCGTGGATTTCGCGTTCGCGAACGACATCACCGGGCCGCCGGCGATCGAGGAGTTCGGGAAAATGGGAGCGAAGAGGGTGTTTGACCCGGAACGGTGCGCATTGATAATCGATCACTTCACGCCGAACAAGGATATCGCCTCCGCCGGGCAATCCAAACGCGCGCGTGAGTTCGCGCGCGAACAGGGGCTGAAATTCTGGGAAGTGGGGCGCGTGGGTGTGGAGCACGCGTTCATACCGGAGACCGGCAACGCCCTTCCCGGAGAGATCATTCTGGGCGCCGACAGCCACACCTGTACGTACGGGGCGCTCGGCGCTCTGGGAACCGGCATGGGACAGACGGATCTCGCCGCCGTTTGGGCGCTGGGCGAGACGTGGCTGCGAACGCCGGAGACTATTAAAGTCGTAATGCGCGGCAGGCCGTCCAAGTGGATATCCGGCAAAGACCTGATAATCCATCTCATAGGGATTATAGGCGTCGAGGGCGCGCGCTATATGTCGCTGGAGTTTCACGGCGACGCGGTGACCGAACTCTCGATGGACGACAGGTTCACGATATCGAACATGGCCATAGAGGCCGGCGCGAAATGCGGAATCTTCGTCCCCGACGAAAAAACGCTCGCTTACGCGAACGCCAGAAAATCGCGCGATTTCACCCCGGCGTACCCGGACAAAGACGCCCGATATTTCCGCACGGTCGAGATAGACGCCGGAGCGGTGGAACCCACGGTTGCCGCGCCTCACCTGCCCGGCAACGCCAAAACCGCGAGAGAATGCTCTTCTCTGGAAATCGACCAGGTGTTCATAGGAAGCTGCACCAACGGAAGGACGTCCGACATCGAAGCGGCGGCCAATATCCTGAGGGGCAGGAAGGTTCACGCCCGCGTCAGGCTCATGGTCATTCCGGCTTCATACGAGGCGTACAACGAGGCTCTGGACCGCGGGTGGATAAAAATTTTCTCCGAAGCGGGCGCGTCGATATGCACTCCGTCGTGCGGTCCCTGCATGGGGGGACATTTGGGCATACTCGCCGAGGGAGAGCGCTGCGTGTCTACGAGCAACAGGAACTTCGTCGGCCGTATGGGACACAAACACAGCGAGATCATCCTGGCGAGCCCGAAAGTGGCCGCCGCGAGCGCGCTGACGGGCCGCGTGACCGACCCGCGCGACATTGTTTGAACCGGGGCGGTGAGGATATGAACGAATCGAACGAACGGATAAAGGGGCGCGCGTGGGTCTACGGCGACAACGTCGACACCGACGCGATCATTCCGGCCCGTTACCTGTCCACAAGCGTTCCTGAGGAATTGGCGCCCCATTGCATGGAGGACATCGATACGTCGTTTGCTTCCTCGGTGCGGGCCGGCGACGTGATGGTGGCTGGCGCGAATTTCGGTTGCGGATCAAGCAGGGAACACGCGCCGATAGCGATAAAGGCGAATGGCGTTTCCTGCGTGATCGCGGCCTCTTACGCGCGCATTTTTTATCGGAACGCGATAAACATCGGCCTTCCGATTCTCGAATGTCCGGAGGCATCCGCGGCGATAAACGCCGGAGACGAACTCGAAATATCCATAGCGGCGGGAAAAATAACCGACAAGACTAACGGAAAAGTTTTCGACGCCGCCCCCGCGCCCGAATTTCTGCGCGGTCTCTTCGCGGCGGGCGGACTTGTTCCGTATGTCAGAGAAAGGCTGGGTGACAGATGAACGCCCAAAACAGGAAGGCCAAATACCGGATAGCGGTCGTCGCCGGGGACGGCATAGGGCCCGAGGTCATCGAAGAAGCCCGGCATCTGACCGAGGCCGCCGCCTCTTTGGAGGGCGCGTCCGTCGAATGGATGGATTATCCGTTCGGCGCGGCGTACTATCTGGAGAAGAACGAAACTCTGCCCGAGACGGCCCTGGCCGAGATGGGGGAGGCCGACGCCCTTCTGTTGGGCGCGATAGGCTCGCCGCGGGTGAAATCCGGAATACCGGAGCGCGGGATTCTCCTCAAAATCCGTTTTGTCTTCGACCAGTATATCAATCTTCGTCCGGCGAAGTCCCTTCCGAACGTGCCGACTCCTGTGCCTCTCGGAGAGGAAACGATGGATTCCGTCGTCATCAGGGAGAACACCGAGGACCTCTACATGGGGCTCGGAGGCGTTCATGACGGCAGCGGGAGTTCTTTCGAGACGACGCTCGACCTCGAACGCGGCGGGTATTCGACGCGGGGGAAACTGAGCCTGTCGATCTCGCCCAACATGCCGTTCGCCGCTCAGGTTGCGCTGAATACCCGCCACGGAGTGGAGAGGATAACGCGTTACGCCTGCGAGACGGCGCTCGCCCGCCGTGAGGAGAAGGTCACGATAGTGACGAAGTCGAACGCCGCTCCTATCCTCTACGGATTTTTCGATGACACGGCAAAGCGAATCATCGAGACGGAATATCCGTCCGTAAAATGGGAGACGGTCAATGTGGACGCGCTGTGCTATCATCTGGTGCGCAACCCTCTGGCTTACGGCGTGCTGCTGTGCCCGAACCTGTTCGGCGACATAGTGAGCGACCTTCAGGCAGGTCTCGCGGGCGGCATGGGCGCAGCCGCGGGCGCGAATATAGGGGACGGCCTGTCGATGTTCGAGCCCGTTCACGGTTCCGCCCCGGATATCGCCGGCACCGGACGCGCCAACCCGATTGCGGCGATATTGTCGGGCGCGTTGCTTTTGCGGCATTTGGGGCTCAAAAGATCGGCGAATGCCGTGGAAAAAGCCGTCGGCGACTATCTCGTGTCATCGCCCAGGCGCAAGTTTCCATTCGAGTTCGGCGGCGAATTCTCGTGCCGCGAGGTCGGCGGCGCGATTTTAAAACGTATTTGAGGAGTGGTTTCTTTGTCTTTGTCAGGTTCTCAGATTCTCGTTAAAGCGCTCGAGGACGAGGGTGTAAAAACTATATTCGGCATTCCGGGAGGGCAGGTCATACCTCTTTACGACGCCCTGTACGATTCCCCCATGGAGCATATTCTCGTCCGTCACGAACAGGCCGCGGCGCACGCCGCCGACGCGTATTCGCGGGTGGGAGACCGCGCCGGCGTATGTATTGCCACATCAGGCCCAGGCGCGACGAACCTGGTGACGGGCATAGCCAACGCGAGCATGGATTCCGCCCCTATGGTGGCGATAACCGGCCAGGTCCCGACTGCCGCCATTGGTACCGACGCCTTTCAGGAGGCGTTCATACTGGGCATATCGATGCCGGTGGTAAAACACAGTATGCAGGCGCGCTCCACCGACGATATCCCGAGGATGGTCAGGGACGCTTTCTTTATAGCATCGACGGGACGGCCCGGGCCGGTCGTGGTGGATGTGCCGAGCGACCTTCAGAAGGCGTCGGGAGAGTACGTCCCCCCGCCGTCCCCATGTTCGGCGTACCCGGGCTACTCGGCGAAGCCGCGCGAGGAACTGAGCCATATGGAAGAAGCCGCCAGGCTGATACGCGAAGCCGAGCGCCCCGTCCTGATCGCCGGCAACGGCGTGAATATCTCGCGCGCTTTCGCTGAACTCAGGGAGTTTTCGGAGGAACTGTCGATACCGGTGACCACCTCCCTCCTCGGCAAAGGAGCGATATCCGACGATCATCCAAACAGGGTCGGAATGATGGGGATGCACGGACACGCCGCCGCTAACAGAGCCATCACGAACGCGGACGTGATAATCGCCGTAGGCTCGCGCTTCAGCGACAGAAGCACCGGCAAACTCGCCGATTTCGCGCGGAAGGCGAGCGTGATTCATATCGACCTCGACAGCGCGGAGATACGCAAAAACGTGGACGCGGACGTGTGGCTGATAGGCGACGCGGCCAGAGTGCTGAAGCTACTGAGGGACGAAGCGAAGGGCGGAGACGCCGCCGCGAGAATATCCTGGCTCGATCGGATACGCGCTTTCGCGAAAGAGGAGCCGCTCTGCCGAAAGACAAGTACGGACGAAGTGCATCCGTGGCAGATACTGGACGCGATGGACGACGTTCTTAAAGGGGAGGCCATCGTCACCACGGAAGTGGGGCAAAATCAGATGTGGGCCGCGCAGTATCACAAAGCGCTCCACCCGAGGCGTTTCGTGACTTCCGGCGGTCTGGGTACAATGGGTTTCGGCATACCAGCCGCGATAGGCGCGCATTACGCGAGGCCCGACATGCCCGTAATATGTATCGCCGGCGACGGCAGCGCGATGATGAACATCCAGGAACTGGATACCTGCGCGAGATACGGAATGCCCGTAAAGGTGTTCGTTCTCGACAACAACTGTCTCGGAATGGTGAAGCAATGGCAGGAGCTGTTCTACCGCGAACGCTATTCCAACACCGTCTACAGCCGCAGGCCCGATTTCGTCAAAATCGCCCAGGGCATGGGAGCGGCAGGTTTTTACGCCGACAAGCCCGAGGACGTACACAGCGCGATAGAACAAGCCGTCAGCGTCCCAGGACCGGCGCTCGTGCATTTCGTGATACCGTTTGCCGACGACGTGTCCCCAATGGTGCCGGCCGGGGAATCGCTGGAGAGCATGATCTTCC
>JAISDQ010000140.1 GCA_031264605.1 Synergistaceae bacterium
CAGCTTATCTTATGGAAATTGAACCGAAAAGCCGAAAAAGAGGACAAAGAAACCACGTTCGAAAAACACATCAAAAGCGCGGTGTGCGTCATTTTGTACGATCGCATTAAGTACCTATGCCGTCGCCACATCGGGAACGGTTTTATCACGGCGGAGGACTTGGAGGACATCATACAGATGCATCAAGTCTACCATGACGATCTCAACGGAAACGGTTTTCTCGACAATCTCATGAGACAGGTAAAAAACCTGCCAATCCATGAATGAAAGGAGAGCGCGGCAATGCCTGTAAAAACAAATCGCGAACTCGTCACAGCCCTGTGCGACATCGTAAATAATCATAATACCCTTTACGTTATGGGCTGCTTCGGGGCTCCCCTCACGGGGGCCAACGTGACGCGATACATATCAAACCACAATTACAACAAACAAGCTGCCCGCGTCGCAATGATAAAGGCAGCGGCCAACAAGACCACTCCTGTATTCGGTTTTGACTGCGTATGCCTTATAAAGGGGGTTTTGTGGGGATGGAACGGCGACCCGTCGAAGCCCCACGGCGGCGCGATATACGCCTCAAGTGGCGTCCCCGACATCAACGCCAACGCAATGATACGGCAGTGCAAAGGGCTTTCAACTAACTTTTCAAAAATCGAAGTCGGCGAGGCGGTCTGGCTGGACGGACATATCGGCATTTATATCGGCGACGGCAGAGCAATAGAATGCACGCCCAGCTGGACGAATAACGTACAAATAACTGCCGTTAAAAATATCGGCCCAATCCCCGGCCTCAACGCCCGTCAATGGATGCGGCACGGCAAACTGCCATATATCACATACGAGGGCGGCACGATCTCGCTCACCGTGACCATGCAACCTGCCCAGCCGAGCGCACCCGCGCCCGCTTTCAATGTCGGCGACATCGTAAATTTTACGGGATCGCGGCATTATTCAATCTCACGGGCGGTAAACGGGCCGACATGCAAACCGGGGATCGCAAAAATCACCCAAATAGCGCAGGGCGCGATACACCTCTATCACCTTATCGCCGAAAAGGGCGGCGGATCGAACGTTTACGGCTGGGTGAACGCTACCGACGTCCACCGCACGGCCCGGGTTTCGGCGACCGACGCGCCCGTCTCTGCAGGTGACAATATCGCACTGGCCGTGAAACACGCAACCCATATTATTTTTGCCAACGAGGGCGGCGAGGGCAGCGTAAATAAAAACGACAACGGAGCCTTGTCCATAGGGAAAGCCCAATGGCACGGCCCCCGAGCCCTCGCGCTCATGAAAACCATCATCGAAAAAGATACGGCACAAGCGCAATCTATACTCGACGACGCGCTATATAACGAGATACAGGGCGCAAAGGCAGACACATGGAACAAGCGTACCTTGAACGCGGGGGAGGCTTCCAAAATCTCCGCGCTTCTCATAACGCCGGTGGGGGTGACGGCGCAAAACGCACTCGCCGAGGCCGACATCACGGCATACGTAAAAAAAGGGCAAAGCTACGGCCTGACCGACGTCGGCGCGTTGATATATTTCGCGGACGGCGTCAACCAGTACGGGACAAATTCAACCAGGTGGAAAACCATCGCGGAAAACGCCCTCAAAACAACCGGGGACGTGACGGCCATGTTCAACGCGACAGCCGTCGCCGTGGACAACAAGTACATAGCAAGACGCGAGCGCGTATATAAGGCCGTACTCGCCCTGCAATTATAGGAAGGAGGTCACATGGCGGTAAAACGTAACACACTAAGGAGAGGATAAGTTTATGAAGAAAGTGTTTATTTCACAGTCCATGAGAGGAAGAAACAGCGAGGAAATTCAGTCGGAAAGGGATATGTTGATAGCGGAAGCTCAAAAAGTGATTGGTGAAGAGGCCGAGGTTTTGGATTCATTTTTCAAGGACTTCGACGGCAACGCGCTGGCTTTTCTGGGCAAAGCAATCGGAGTGCTGTCTAATGCGGATGTAGCCGTATTTGGGCGCGGTTGGCAAGACGCGCGCGGGTGCGTCATTGAACACGCGTGCTGCAAAGAATACGGCATAACGACGATCGAGTTTTAGGGCGGACGCGCAACGCGCGCCCCTACGGAGGAGAGGGAAAAAATGTTTAAAGAAATAGTCGGGAAAATAGTCGCTTTCGTGAAGCAGGTCGAAGTGGAATTTGCGGGCAAGACGGGCGCGGAGAAGAGGGCGGCGCTGATAAAGCTCGTGTGTGGGGCGATCGATATACCGTTTGTGCCGGCCTGGATCGAAAACATATTCAAGCCTATGGCCGTGGGTACAATCTTCGATGCGATTTTCAAGTTTATAAACGCCTGCACGAACGGGCACATCGAAGCCTTTCCGGTGACGCCGGACACGACAGCAGCGCTTGCGGAAGCCGCGCGGAAAGAAATTAGCGGGGTTGCGAAAGGGGAAGCGCCGGTCGAAATCCCCGTGGAAAAGACGGCGGAAGTGCCGAACATCAGCGACGTAAACGCGAAGTTCGACGCGCTTGTCAAAGAGAAGCTGTCGACATGAACGGCGACATCGCTACCCGCCGCGTTTGTTGAAACCGACAAGCAGGAACGATAAAAGTCCCCTCATGTCATGGCTTCGGCATGAGGTGACTTTTTTTGATAAAGAGACCGATATTCAAAAACTAATGCCATATTAATGCCACAGCCCTAAAATAATTTCGTAAAATGCCGGTAATACTATATTTTTAGCCGATTAATGTATCATTCCCACTCGATCGTCGCGGGGGGTTTGCCCGTCACGTCCATTGTCACTCGGCCGACTTGCGGCACTTCCTGGCAGATTCTTTTGGCGGTTCTGTCGACGAGGTCCCACGGAAGGCGGACGGATTCGGCGGTCATGCCGTCGCGCGACGCTACGGCCCGCAAGACAACAGTTTCGCCGTAGGTTCTCACGTCGCCCGCCACGCCCACGCTCCTGACGGGCAGAAGCACGCAGAACGCCTGCCAGATCGAGTCATAAAGTCCGGCGGATTTTATCTCATCGATGAAAATGGCGTCGGCCTCGCGCAGTATGTCGAGGCGTTCGCGTTCCAGATTTCCCAAGCAGCGGACGGCCAGGCCGGGGCCGGGGAAAGGGTGTCTTTTCAGCATTTCTTCCGGTATGCCCAGCAATGGGCCTATGCGCCTCACTTCGTCCTTGAAAAGCTCGCGGATGGGCTCCAGAAGTTCAATTTCCATATCGTCAGGAAGCCCTCCCACGTTATGATGGCTCTTGATGACGTCTCCGCCTTTGGAACCGCTCTCTATCACATCGGGATAGATGGTCCCCTGAAGCAGCCACTTCGCGCCGCCGCATTTAAGAGCCTCTTCCTCGAACACTCGAACGAACAGTTCGCCTATCGTCTTCCGTTTTTCCTCGGGATTTGTGATACTCTTCACGGCCGCCAGGAATCTGTCGGACGCGTCGACGTGGCGTATGCGGAGATTGAGCCTCTTGTACGCTTCCACCACCCGCTCCGGCTCGCCCTTGCGCATGAAGCCGTGATCGACGAAAATGCAGTCGAGGCGGTCGCCCGCCACCTTGGAAACCAGGACGGCGGCCACCGTGGAGTCCACGCCTCCCGAAATGCCGCATATCACGCGGTCGGTCTCGCTCACCTCGGACGCTATCGATTCGAGCGAACGTTTCACCCAGTCGCCGAGCTTCCAGTTCGGTTCGCACCCGCAGATGCCGAACAGGAAGTTCGAGAGCATTTCGCGGCCGTATTCGGTGGTGTCGACCTCCGGATGAAACTGCAGGGCGGTGATCCTGCCCCCGTCTATGGAGTATGCCGCCAGCGCGCCGGATTCGCTCGCCCCGAAGGCCGACGCGCCCTCCGGCAGGCGCGAAACTTCGTCCCAGTGGCTCATCCATACATCTATCGAGGCTGGCACGCCGCTCAGAATTTTTTCCCCTCCGCCGTTTTCGAATACGACCCTTGTGCGTCCGTATTCCCCGAGGCGTCCTTTTTTGACCTCGCCTCCGAGGGTGTGCGCTATGAGCTGCATCCCGTAACAGATGCCCAAGATCGGAATTTCACCCTCCATGAGAGAGCGGTCGAGCCGCGGCGCGTCCGTTCCGGTCGTGCTGCGCGGTCCCCCCGACAAAATCAGGCCCTTCGGTTTGCCGCCCAGTATCACGTCCGGGGAAGCGTTCCACGGCAGTATCTCGCTGTACACCTCCAGCTCCCTGATTCGTCTCGCTATGAGCTGGGTGTACTGTGAACCGAAATCGAGTATAGTTATGCCCCCGCTTTTTTCCGTTTTCCGCATCGTGGCCGGGCAGACGCCCCACACCTCCGTGAGTACGATATTCATCGTGAAGTATGACACAAACCGGTTAAAAACGCGAGAGCGGCCGAGCCGGATATGGGCTTGTCACGCGGCGGGAAACGGGATACCGCGGGCGTGTTATAATAGTTTTATGTTGATTGAGCCGGCGATAAAAAGGATAGCCCTGTTCGACTTCGACGGCACTTTGACGAAGAAGGACACGTTTTTAGATTTTCATGTGAAACGGTTCGGTGTCGCCCCAGTGGCGGCCGCAATGTGCAAAGCGGTGGCGTCGTGTCCGGTTTCGAAATTCACCGACCGTTCCGAAATCAAGGAGAGATTCGTATCGCGAATGTGGCGGGGAGCGCTGTTCGAGTCCTACCTGTTCGACGCGAGAAATTACGCCGAACGCGAGATAGACGGGATAACGATACCGATGGCTATGGAAGTTTTCCGAAAGCACCTTGAATTGGGCGATACCGTGTGCATTGTGACGGCCTCGATGAAAGAATGGGTGGAGCCTTGGGCGTCGCGTTACGGGTCGTCCGTAATCGGAACGGAGTTGGAGGTTGAAGGCGGGCGGATGACGGGGCGGCTTAAAACGCCCAACTGCCGCGGAGCGGAAAAAGTCTCGCGCATCGAGGCTGAACTCGACCTGAACCGTTTCTCCAGAATTTTCGCCTACGGAAACAGCGGCGGCGACCGCGAGATGCTGGCGCTTGCTGACGAAGCCGTCTATAAATGGAGACGCGCGCCGCGATTTTAAACCGGTATTTGGAAAGGAATAGGTGATCTGACGTGGCGGGATTCACGTTTCAGCATATCTGTATGATATTGGTCGGTTCGCTGCTCATGTACCTCGCGATAGCGAAAAATTTCGAGCCGAACCTGTTGCTCGCGATGGGTTTCGGCGCGATACTGGCGAATATTCCCATGTCTTCAGCCATCGACCAGTTTGTCGACGGACAGGAAATGGAGGGGGCGCTTTCGCTTCTTTTCAATGCCGGGGTAGGCAACGAGCTGTTCCCTCTTCTCATATTCATAGCGGTGGGCGCGATGTGCGACTTTTCTCCGCTGATATCGAACCCGAGAATGTTCGTTTTCGGCATTACGGCGCAGGCGGGCATCTTTATCACCATGGGTCTCGCGTTTTATATGGGATTCAGCTTAAAGGAAGCGGCGTCGATAGGGATAATAGGGGCGGCGGACGGCCCGACCGCCATATACGTCGCGAACAGGTTCGCGAAAAACCTGTTCGCCCCGATATCGGTCGCGGCGTACACTTACATGGCGATGGTTCCGATAATACAGCCGCCCGTCATAAAACTTCTGACCACCAAAAAAGAGCGCGCGATGAAGATGGTCTATGTGGAGAAACCCGTCTCACGCAGGACGCTCTTATTGTTCCCGATAGCCGTTACCGCCGTTGCGGGCTTTATCGCCCCCGCTTCCGTGGCCCTCATAGGTTTTCTGATGTTCGGCAATCTTCTGCGCGTGAGCGGCGTCACTGACCGTCTCTCTCAGGCCGCGCAGAACGAGCTTGCCAATATAGTGACTATCCTGTTGGGGCTCGCCATATCCCGCAAGATGACGGGCCCGGAATTCGTCAACCCTACCACGCTTCTCATAATAGGCATGGGGCTGTTCGCTTTCGTGTTCGACACAGTCGGCGGGGTGCTGTCGGCAAAGGCGCTGAACATTTTTCTCCCGGATGGAAAGAAGTTCAATCCTATAGTCGGTGCGGCGGGCATAAGCGCGTTTCCGATGGCTTCACGTGTGGCGCAGAGGCTCGGGCAGGAGGCCGACAGGGACAATTATCTTTTGATGCACGCGGTGGGCGCGAACGTGGCGGGACAGATAGGCTCGGTTATAGCGGGCGGCGTTCTGCTGGCTTGGTTGGGAGGCTGAGCCGGGCATAGCCGAGGTCGCGCTTTTCGCTGTGTCCTATATACTGGGCGATGCATAGGTTCGGTTCATTTTTCAGATCGATGAACTCCGGGATATCGATCTCTTTTTCGTTCTTCATGAGGATGACGGGGCGAACCAGGTCCTTGCCTCCTCCCGAGACGACAAAACCCACGCGCCCGTCCGAGAGCGCCACTATGGAACCAGGCGGGTAGAGCCCCAGGCTTACCAGCAGTTCCCTCGCCACCTTGGCGTCAAAGTGCGCTCCCGAATCCTTCAGTATCATGGTTATAGCGTTTCTCGACGACATCGAATTCTTGTACACCCGCTTCGCCGTCAGCGCGTCGAACACGTCGGCGACGGCCGATATGCGGGCGGATTCGGGTATGGTCAACCCCTTACTGCCCTTAGGGTATCCCTTTCCCGACCATTTTTCATGATGCCCTCCTATAATATCTATTATCACCGGGTCGTGCACGCCGGTTTTAAGCGCCATCGCCACTCCGAAGTTCGGGTGTTTCTTCATGACGTCGAACTCCTCCGTCGACAGCGGACCGGGCTTATGCAGTATATCCAGCGGAATCTTGGCTTTTCCCATGTCATGGAGGAGACCGCCCATTACCACGCGTTGCAGATAGTCTCTGTCGCCCTGATGAATCCGGCCCGTCAGGTAACCGGTCAGCACGGCGACGTTGAACGAATGGACGAAAGTGTATTCGTCGGCGTCCTGGACTTTCCCGAGCGAGAAAGCGACCTGGGGATTGCGGACGAGATCTTCCGTCAGGTCGGCGCTCATGTTCGACATTTGGTTCACTATATCCGTCGAGATGTCCTCCTCGCGGATGGCGTTGAACATGCTGCCGACGCCCTTGATGACGGTGACGGCCTTTTCCTTGCTGATTATCTCCGCGTTGCCGGCGTATACTTTGTCTATTATTTCGTTGATGTCGGTTTCGGAAAGTTGTTGGGGCACGTTGAGATAAACGTGATCTATTCCCTCTTCCCGCATTTTGTCGACTATGATTTCCATCGAGGATTCGAAAAGGGAAATATCGACGCCGGCGGGCAGTATGACGGCCCCTTTGTTTGTTTTTATATCGTACGCCACAACTCCGTGGCTTTTGTAAAGCGTATCCAGCGGGACTTTAATTACCGCCCCTTCGCCGCCTTCTTCAGTTTCGGTTTCGTCTTCCATCAATTCCGTTTCGGGCGCGGCAAGATCCCTTCGCATATATCAATACTCCCGCCTTAATTATAATTAACCGCTATGGAACCAGCCTTAAATCGGTTTCACGTCAATTTTCCCTCAGTATAGCATTTTCCGTAAATTATTGGAACCTGCCTTTTTCA
>JAISDQ010000161.1 GCA_031264605.1 Synergistaceae bacterium
AGTATTGACGATACTCCCCGCGCTAAATCTTTTCTGTCGTCCGGGTTTTGAATTTTGGATATGATTTTCGGCAGCATTTCCCACTCGTTTACGCGCTCGTGCTCTTCGAGAGAACACTCGACGAGCCGCAGCACGAATTCGGCGGATACTCCGGGCCAGGTCATCAGGAACAGCGACAGTGTGGCGTTGAAGAGACTGTGCTCCGGGCTGGACGAGAAAAACCCGGCGGTCAGCGACGCGTCAACGGATAACCTCTTTGGCTTCTGTCCGACGCAGAGCCGGCAAAAAGCCGCCGCGTACGAATCTTCCGGCAGATTCTCCGCAATCAGCGCGATATGGGATTGAGATACCGAATTCCACAGCGCCGGCTTGTGCGCGGACTCCATCGCTATGGATATATCCGTTCGGATTATGGACATTAATATGGACTTGAAGAATATCTCTTTTCCCCTGCGGTCAAACAGTTCGGACGTCGCAGCGAGTATTGGGACGGAAAAAACCATCCCGGGGAAAAAGTGGTCCAAAGCCTTTTCGTCAGCATCGCTCATGCTGAGCGGAAGGCGGGATTTCAGCCTGCTCTTTACAAAGCTGAGACTGCACGAAGGATAAAGAACCATCGCAACAATTGTCGCCGCCGTCATGCATTCGTACGGGAGGTCTTCTCCGATCAGGAAATCCAAATACCTCGAACCGCCGAAAATGACCATCTTCTCGAAGGCGAACCTGATAGTCTCCGGCCACGCGCCTTCGGAACGTCTTCTTGTCCCTATTTCCCCAAGGGTCTTGAACCATCTCAGGATCGTATTCGCCGGGATGTCCTCGAAAAAATCACGCGCTTTTTGTGACTGAGACGATATAATCAGCAATATGAGGACAAATTTCTCCTGTTCCGTCCATCTGTCGTAATACCGTTCAGCCGCGATAGGGAGGTCTTCGTCCTGAGATCTGCCCTTGACGGCCATAAGCTTGTCGTAGGCCGGCTTGAACTCCTCGTTCAAGATAATCGCGCTCATTCTGGCGGACCTTGCCGCGTTCTCCCATCTGTCGCCGAATTTGCGCCCCCCCAGTTTGCACATATACTCCCACAGAGTGAGAAGAGCGGGGTGGTGCGTGCGGAGAGGGTAACCCGCGGCGCCCCGGCGCGGAATCACATGAATTGGATCCCTCATATCGGGCGCGCCGCGCGCTATTTCCCGCATTACCGACGCTATGTCGCGGACCGCGCGGAAGATCGCCGCCGAGGCCGTCCCCTCCGTCTCAGACAGCAAGGTTTCCGCGGTCTTCAAAAAGCTGGCGTACGGGCCGCTGTTCTTGGCGTTCGGAAGAGTCTTGAACTGCTTCGCGAGCTTTTCGACGGTTGGGTTGGACGTCTCTTTTTTCT
Source organism: Synergistaceae bacterium (assembly GCA_031264605.1). Taxonomy (GTDB): domain Bacteria; phylum Synergistota; class Synergistia; order Synergistales; family Synergistaceae; genus JAIRKI01. The sequence continues at coordinate 1,382 of JAISDQ010000161.1, forward strand.
TTCTGCCTTGCTTTAAAGGGGCGAACTCGTCGGCTAATTTTTGCCGCAGTTCTTTGTATGGCTCGGGGAGAGCGATGCCGTGACATACTTCGTCGGGGCGGTTCATCTTCCCCTCCCTGATGTTTATGAAATCAAGGGCCGTTCGCGCGCATTCGCGAAGTACGCAGTCATCCGCGCCGAGCGTGCGCTCCGACTGCATCATTTCCGCCACTTGCCGCGCGCCGTCGTAGTTTTTGTGCAGAAAAAGCGCGGCGGTGAGACAGTTATACAGGGCGTCGGGAAATCTGGCCGCCCACGGTCCGCGCTCGGACGCGTCCCTGTCGCGCACGTAGAGCGAGAAGAACGTCTCCCATTTTTCGTTGATCCAATGGCGCTCGAGACGCTCCGATAAGGACAGGTTTTGTCCCGCTGTTTTTTTCTTTTTTTTATTTTTATTCCGCGACAATTATGGGTATCCTCAATCCTCGTCCATGGCCGACAGCAAGTTGTCCTCGATGTCGTCGATGTCATCCGAGTCCTCGGCCAACGCGGACTCATAGCGTTCGAGGAGATCAGCCAAAGATGTTTTCCGCGGTCCTGGAGGCATCCCATCGAGCAGAGTTCTGGCGCGATGAGTGACGAAGTTGACGGGCGGCCCCGACGTCTCCGGCTCGTCCGTGCCGTCATACAGATCGTCCGGGAGTTCCTGGCTGTACTCCGCCTGGGGATTTCGGCTGTCGAAATATACCTCGACCTTTTTGCTGAAACCCTTGTGTTCGGCGGTAAGATGAATTATTCCGTTGAGGTCATAGGAGTATTCGACCTCTATGGGCGAGTTCGCTTCCGCCTTCGCCAGTTCCAGTTTTGCGCGCCCTATGAGGGTATTCTCCTCGGGCAGCTGGGATTCGCCCTGATAGACGTTGAGCGCCACAGCCTTCTGTCTGTCCTCGATGGTCCAAAAAAGCCTGGCGCGTGTGGCCGGTATTTGCGTGTTGCGCGGAATTATCGGCGCGCACGTGATTTTCCCGATGAATCCGTCGAGCGCTCCTAGGCTCAGCGTGTGCGAAGTCACATCCAGCAGGATTTGTTCTACGTTCTCGCCGTTGATTATTCCTCCCTGTATCGCGGCTCCGAACGCTACGCTGAGATCGGGGTCGACGGCGGGCATGCTCGCGTCCCCAAATAACTCGGCCAGCCTCTGGGTGACGGCGGGCATTCTGGTCATTCCCCCAACCATCAGCACTTTGTCTATGTCTTTAGCGTGCAATTTCGCCTCGTCGAGAGACTTGCGCACGAAATCGGCCGTGCGTTCCAGAAGATGAGACGTCCATTCTTCCAGATCGTTCCTGGATATCTCCGTCGATATCGTGCAGCCGTGCCCGTTCGGGGCGGGAATATTCGCTTCCTCTATCATCACGGCAGCCTTGACGGACAGATCCATCTTCGCCTGTTCGGCGATCGCCGACAGCCTTGCTACGGCGGGAGTGAACTCCGATACGTCCGGCCCGCCGCCGGAGACGATCATCTCGGTAAGGCGGTCGACCACGCACCTGTCGAAATCGTCCCCGCCGAGCCTCGTGTCTCCCGTGCTGGCAAGAACCTCTATTATCTCGCTCATCCTCAGTACGGACACGTCAAACGTGCCTCCGCCGAGGTCGTATACGAGAGCGTGCTTCCACAGACCGCCCGCCGCGCCGGACGAAATGTTGACGTGATCGTAAAAGAGCGCGGCCGCCGTTGGCTCGTTGACGATCCTCTCGACCGACAATCCGGCCATTTTACCCGCCTCGATCGTGGCCCTTCGCTGCGCGTCGCTGAAGTAAGCCGGGACAGTGATCACCGCGTTCGAGACCTTGTGTCCCTCCAGCCGCGCGGCTTCGTCGCAGAGATAACGCAGAATCATCGCCGAGATGTCCTCGGGACTGTAGGGTTTACCGGCGATAAAGATATTCTCGTTCGTCCCCATGCGGCGTTTCACCGATCGGACAGACTGCTCCGGAAAGGCGGCGGCGCGGTTTTTCGCCCTTCTCCCGACGAGGATTTCGCCTCCGTCGACGCTTATCACCGAAGGAACCACACCGTTCCCGTCGACGGGAATCACCCGAGGTTTGCCGTTCTCCAGAACGGATATGCAAGAATTCGTTGTACCGAGATCAATGCCAAAAATTTTCGATTCGCCCATCTTCGTTTAACTCTTTCCTCTCCATTCGATGTTCGACGTATCCACGGATTCGAGGATTTCGTCGGCCTTGCGCGCGCGCCCGCCGTCGGTGAGAGCGGCGAGATCGAGCAGGTCGGATTCCTCAGGTTTGAGTTCACGCCTGTCTCCCCAGAGCAGCCCGGCAAATTCGAGTTTGGTTATATTATTTGTGCCTATATCCAAAAGGTAATCCAGGTAATCGTCATCCAGACACACTTTTTGGTAAGCGTTGCGAAAAGCCGCGAACCGTTCCGGGAAGCGCTCGGGAGGATAACGGCGCACCAGTTTCACGTATGCGGCCCTCACTTCCTCGGGAGTCGCGTTGCGCGGAATCTTCAAAAGTTCATAGGCGGATTCGATCATCGTTCAGCCCCTACTTCGAATTCGTCCGCCGCATCTTCCGTTTCGCTCTCCATACGGTTCTCCGTTACGACGGAGGGCCTGTTGACCACAACGGAGGCATAGCGCAAAATCTCCCCTCCGGACACGAATCCGGGGCGAACCACTTCCAGCACGCACCCTTCCGGTTTGTCCGGGTCGAAGCGCGCGGCGCACGCTTCGTGAAAGGACGGATCGAAGTGAACTCCGGCCTCGGCCAGTATCTCCAGGCCAAACAGATCGAGAAGAGCGGCGAGCTTCGCCCGCAACACTTGAAACTCCGGCGAGTCGGGCTGAGACTGGTACCACAGTACAAAACTCTCCGCGAAGGTCATCAGCGCCTTCAATGCCTTCGATTCGTTCCGTATGCTGCGCAGCATCGTGAGTTCCGCTTTCTGGTTCTCAAAGACGCTCTCCAGCGCCGCCTGGTTCCTGCGTTCCTGGCGGATTGACTGCTGAAGGCGCTCATCCACGCCATCGAGGCGATCCGAGAAACGCGCCGCGATCTTTCCCTCTAATTTCTCTATTTTTTCGGAAATCCTCTTCTCCATCGAGCCAAAACCGAACATTCCGGGACCTCTTCCTCTCCGCCGCCAGACCGCATGTCAATAAAAACGCGCGATATTATATCGCGCATTATAAATGATTTTTCCTCTGCGAAACATCAGAGATATATTGTCCAAGTTTGTTAATCGCCCGTCTCAAGCTCTCGGACTTATCGCCCGCTCTCCCGGGTGACCAGTATTCGTCAACCCATCTGCCGAGGACGTTATTATAAGCAATGCCCTGTGCCACATTCCCATCTTTCGATAATCTGACAACATCGTCTCTGAGATGTTTTTGCCTTAATAAATTCAGCAACGATCTTTTGGGATCATCTAATTTATCCGGTTCATCGGGAAATTTTCGGCCTGTGCCTATAAAAATTTTCATTGCTTCGTGATCGGCTATCAACCACGATTCTATTTCCCGCACGGCAATTCTCACAAACATCTTGGACGGCAGAGCCCGGCCGCTTGACCATTCATTTATCAGTACCGACGCGCACGGCATATTATGCGACGGACGATCCAGATCGACGATGAGCAGCACCGCTTCGCGTTCGGCTAATTGCCTGTATTTTTGAAAATTTGCCTGTAGCTGGCTTTTACATCCGGCATTGAAACACCTGACGACATTCCCTCCCAAATATTCGACAATTTTCCTGCCGGCGTGTTCGCTGAGTTCATCCTCGACGGCTAGATAAAGGCTTTTCATCGTTTTAGAATAGGGTCAATTGCTTGACTTTTTCGGGAGCTATGCGGGGCAGCATGACTTCGGCTATTGAAAATCCGTTCTCGAACAGCGCTTTCTCTTCCGCGTCTGGCATTCGTATTTTCGTTCCTTCTTGCGCGGGTTCAAGTAAAAGAACTCCATCGGGATCAATGCCCTCATTCTTAAATATGGCTTCACTGTGAGTGCTTGTTAAAATTTGTCGGGAGCGTTTTTTGCGGTCACGCGTAATTCTTTGAAATAGCAAGGGAATTTCGCTTATGATATCATTGTTCAGTGATAATTCAGGTTCTTCGAGCAATAAAAGCGATTCGCCCTCCTGAAGTATCCAGAGTAATGCGATAAGCCGCAGCGTACCGTCTGAAAACTGTTCCTCTCTCTGCCACCCGGCGTCCTTCCGCCAATGAGCATATTTCATTTCGAGATGAGGGCGTCCTGTCGCGTCGTCTTTGATGAATCGCAAATCCTGGAAATGGTCGACTATACTTGAGAGAGCGTTTTCGATCCTTTTAAGACGCGAGTCGCGGGACTTCTTGCCAGTTCTGGCTATGCGTTCGAGAAAACCTTGTCCGAAAGGATCCCCCTCCAAAAGTTGTCCTCCAATCTGATCTCCGAACCTTAAAAGCTGCGGTACCAGATGAAGGTATGTGGTTTTTTCAAAGTATTCGGCTATTTCTCTGAAATCGGCATTTGCCTGTATCTGTTCGAGTGATGTTTGCGTCAGTCTGACTGCGTCTTTCGAATCGTTCTCATCCGGTCTTTTCAGCAAACATGTACTGCCATGATAGACTTCCTCAGCGGATATCAGATTTCTATGCGCTCCGCCGGATTCACGTTTTATCGCCAATACATATATCCAATTCGTTTGACTCTCTATAGATTCGGAAAGATGAACTTCGATTTTTATCTCAGTATCCTGGCGAGCGTGGAGGCAGCGAATTTTTTTGATTCCGCCTCTGTCGTTTATCGCTTTTTGAAGTCCGCCGCCCTGGCTTCTGCTTATATCCCGCAGAAAACGAAAAACATCGAGGAAATTTGATTTTCCCGACGCGTTTGCCCCCAACAGATATGTCCGCTCGGTCAGCCTGACATCGGCATCCGGAAAATTTTTCCAATTCTTCAATCTTACGGACTTGACGATCATTATCGTACCCCCTCTTAAAACTCAAGGTTCCGTCTCCCGGGCTTTCGCTGGCTGCCAAACTCAGAGAAAAATCGGCCCGTTCGTTATTTCCGCGAGTGGACCGATTTTCATTTCACGCGCAATATAAATCAGGTGGGCGCATAATTTCTCCTCGGATGTTTTATCCTTTTGTCGCGTCTCCTGAAAGTTTGTCCGAGGCAGCCGGTTCGGTGGACCTTGGGGGGACCACTCTGGAGTTCGGCGGGACGTCCGCCGTGATCCATACATTACCACCGATTATCGAGTCGGAACCTATGGTGACGCGCCCCAATATCGTCGCGCCGGCGTATACGGTTATCCTGTCCTCCAGGATTGGGTGCCTCGGCAAGCCTTTTATGGGGTTGCCGTCCGCGTCTTTTGGGAAGGATAACGCTCCCAGCGTGACGCCCTGATAGAGGCGGCACCGTTTTCCTATCACCGAAGTCTCTCCTATGACGACGCCCGTTCCGTGATCGATGAAAAATTCTTCTCCTATGGCGGCCCCCGGGTTTATGTCTATTCCGGTGCGCGCGTGCGAGAGTTCGCTGATAATTCTGGGGATCACGGGTACCGAAAGTTTGTAAAGTTCATGAGCCACGCGATGATTCGTCATCGCCCATATCGACGGATAGCAGAATATGGTTTCGGCCTTGCTCTTGGCGGCCGGGTCGCCTTCATAGGCCGCCAGAACATCGCTGTCCAGCAGGTCGCGTATGGCGGGGATCCGCTTCATGAAATCGTTCGCCATGCCGAGCGCCGCCTGCCTGTACTTGTCGCAGATTTCGCCGGGGCCGTCGTCGTCCTCGCCGCCTCCGAAGCAGATGCCAAGTTTTATCTGTTCGGACAAAAGCCTGAAGACGCGGTCGAGGTCGGATGTCAGGCGATGGCGCGTCGAGTCGGCGCCCAATCCACCCACGCCGAAAAATCCGGGAAAGAATACTGACCTCAGCAACTCCATCATACCGCTCAGCTCGGAGAGCGACGGCATATCCGCGGAAGGTTTCGGTATGTTGCGCTCGGAGCGGCGGTCGCCGGTCAGTTCTTTCAGTATGTTTTCTATATCGGGGTAAGTTTCTTTCCTTCTATTTATATTAGCGAGCGATTCTTCCATAAAAACCTCTCCTCTTTAGTCGTAAATAGGTTCGTAGGTCATCTTTTCGAAAATTATCCTGGGCGAATTTCTGCACGTCCTCCATTTGCCGGTGAGGTAGTTGCGGGATACGTCGACAGTTGTTCCGGCCATTATGGTTCTTATCCCGAACAGGGCGTATCCGTCCGCGTTGCCGTCCGCGTTGAAGAACGTCAATTTTAAAGACACTTTCGCGTCGCTGCCGGAGTTATTGGTCAGCTTCACCGCGACACCGTCCTTGGAAACCGCCAACTCCGAATAAGAGATATCCGTCCCCGGTATGACGCCGTCGGCGTTCCACGCGCATACCGCGGCGGCCGTCATAAAGACGGATAAAATCGCTGTTACGGTACATATTGTTTTTTTCATATACGAGCCCCCCGGCGTTTTTTCGCAAACCGCTGAATTTGAACGGTTTCGATTATACAACAATATGGGCGCGTTAAAAAACGGCGCGATAAAAATATACGCGTCCACGTATCCGCGGTTTTACGGATGGGGCGGATGTCGATTTCCCGCGCCGTTGGCGTATAATGACATGAATATGCTCCGAGAGAGAATGTCCTTGAGGAGGATTGGAATATATTTTGATTCGTTCGAATTTCGGATAATGAGAGGTGAATCGCGGTGAGTGATTTTAATCCTGAAACCATGTTTTCCGAACTAGCTTTAAATATGAAACCTTCTCCCATTCGGGAGTTGATGCCGATGATAAAAAAACCGGGAATGATCTCTTTTGCCGGAGGCAATCCCGATCCCAGGATATTTCCCATCGCGGAGTTCTATGAAAGCTCCTCCGTTTTGAAAAAAAACGGCGAAGAAATATTGCAGTACGGCGCGACGGACGGTTATGAGCCGCTCAAAACTTTTATAGCGCGGTGGATGGCCTCCCGGATGGGGCGCGAGACATTACCTGAGGAAATGCTGATTACGTCGGGTTCCCAGCAGGGCATGGATTTACTCTGCGCGGCTTTGGTCAACCCCGGAGAATATATCCTGACAGAGGACCCGACGTATCCGGGCGCCATACATACGATGCGGAATCGCGGCGCCGGATTCATAACGGTTCCCTGCGACAGGGACGGGATGATCGTCGACAACCTCCCGGGGATCATAGAAGAAGCCCGATCGTCCGGAAAAAAGATAAAATTCATATACTGCATAGTGAATTTTCAGAATCCGTCCGGCTGCACGCTTTCAGCCGCGCGAAGAAAACAGCTGCTCGATACGGCCCGTAAGTACAACCTGATTATTTTCGAGGACGATCCGTACGGACATCTTCGGTACGAAGGGAAGCATATCCCCACGATTTTTTCGATGGACACGGACGGACGAGTGATTTACGCTTGCTCCTTCTCGAAAATACTTGCGCCGGGGGCGCGCGTCGCCTGGATTGCGGGACGTAAAGAAATCATCCGCAAGATGATCATGGTCAAGCAGGGAGCGGATTTATGCACAAGCGTCGTGGCGCAGGCGCTCGTGGCCGAATATTGCGAGAACGGCCATCTCGACGGATTCCTGCCGAAAATAGTGAGTCACTATCGCGGGAAACGCGACGGAATGGCCGAAGCCTTCCGGAAATATCTTCCGAAAAACGTTGAATATGAAGTGCCGCATGGAGGTTTTTTCTTCTGGCTCCGAATACCGGGAATCGATACGCAAAAATTGTTCCTCAAAGCCGTGGACAGGGGAGTGGCGTTCGTTCACGGCAGGGCGTTCTACGCGAACGGCGGCGGCGATGACTGCCTAAGAACCTGTTTCACGTTCGCGGGCGCGGACGACCTTCAGGAAGGAGCCCGCAGACTTCGGGACGCGATAGATGACGCGGCGCGATAAATAACGCCCAAAAATCCCTTGCCGCGGCCTGAATTTTACGGAGAGCTGAGTTGTCGGCGAGAAGGCTCTTTTATCGGGGCTTGAGATTTTCTCCCATTTCGAACGCCTGTTTCAATATTTCTTCCTTCGACGAGACGGCTTTCGCTTCGTGAACTCCGGGAACCAGCAATTCCCCGGCTATTTTCCATTTGGCGTAATTACAGGCAAGCTCGAATGATTTCCTGAGACCGTCGAAACATTTATCGTCGTCATCCCCGGCCGTGGCGATGAGAACGGCCCTGTGTCCCGACAAATCCACTTTTGAATTCGGAGAAAAATAGGGGAGGAGCCTGTCCCACACGGGCTTTATCTGCGTGGGCCAGGAATAGAAATAGAGCGGAGTGACAAAAGTTATCACGCTCGATTTGTCGATAGACGCGTATACTTCCTTCATATCGTCGTTGAGGAAACAATGCGACCCGTTTGTCCAGCATCTCCTGCAGTCTATGCATCCGCCGATTTTCAATCCGTTTACCCTGATCATTTGCGCTTTATACCCGGATTTAGCCGCTCCTTCCGCGAAAGACACGGCCAACGTCTCGCTGTTTCCGCTTCTTCTTGGGCTGCCGAGCAGTACCGTAACTTTTCGAGGCATATCCTCGCGTCCTTTCATGAATGGAGTAAAAAAAACGGCAAAGCAATTAAAAATAAGATGCGGGCGCAGTTCTTGTCCTTACGCGGCGGACATTATCCGGCCTCTTATTTTGAGTCCCACAGCTCCCGCCGCTACGGCCTTCATCGCCGCGGTAGGTATGAACGGCAGCACGCAGGCCGCGAAAGCCACATTCAGATCCTTGCCTGTGCACAACATAAAGTATATCATGCCGGCCGCATAGTTTACTATACTGCCGGCTGTAAGTCCCGCTATCATTTCGTTTCTGCCTTTGTCGGCGCCCCAGCCCGCGAGCAGCGCCATAATGGGAAACGAGATTATGAAACCGCCGGTTGGGCCGAGGATTATTCCCATGCCTCCGGTGAAATTGGCAAATACCGGAACTCCGGCCGCGCCGAGCATAACGTACGCCAGCGTTGCGAAAAATCCCCTTTTCGCGCCCAACATCACTCCCGCCAGCAATATGGCGAACGTCTGCATCGTCATCGGCACTCCGAGCGGCATCGGAATGCTTATTTGAGCCGTCACCGCCATCAGGGCGGTGAAGATTCCCATCAGGCAGATATCTCTTGTGTTGAATTTTTTCAAAGCCGCCTCACTCCCAACGGGGCATTAAAGCGAATGTTTTATGGCGTTCGCCGCGCGTTTTGCTCTTTCGGCGGCCTCTTCGGCGTTCCATCCGAGTTTTATGGCGATAGATACCGCGCGCGACATTATCGCGTCCGATTTGAACGCGCGCTTCGTATAATCCGGCATTCCGCCGAGAATGTCGCTGGCCGCAGGATTGACGAAATGCCTTCCCTTGAAGTGTCCCCAGTTTCTTATATAGTGCCAGTTGTTGTCGTACCAATGGAACGCGCCTTCGGTCCCCGATTCTTTCAGCGAACGCGCCATCCTGCGGGCGGTTTCCTCGTTTTTCGCGAAGAAGGTGACGAAAGTGCCGGCGTCCCCTTCCGGATCGGGAAGTTTGCGAAGTTCGATCTCGTCGATAGCCGCGAATTCGTCCTTGAAGATACGCTTGTTTTCGCGCTGAATCGCCAGAAAACGGTCCATTTTCGCGATCTGGGCGAGACCTATCGCGGCGTGAAGCTCGGTTATGCGATAGTTATAACCGGGGAAATCGTGTCCTTCGGCGCCTCTGTCGCTCATGGAATGATCATGGCCATGGTCGTGATATTTATCGGCCCGCTCGTACACCTCGCGGCTGTTCGTCACGAGCGCGCCCCCCTCGCCGCACGTCACCGTTTTGTTGAAGTCGAACGAATAGCAGCCGGCGTCTCCGATAGTTCCGACCGCGCGCCCCCTGTATGTGGCGCCGAACGCCTGACACGCGTCCTCCACGAGCAATATGCCTTTTTCGTCGCAGATGGCCTTGAGCGCGTCGACGTCAGCCGCCGCTCCGCACATGTGTACGGGCATCACCGCTTTCGTCCGCGGAGTGATATATTCCCGCACCGATTCGGGCGACAGGCAGAGAGTTTCGTCTACCTCGGCGAATATCGGGATCGCGCCGGCGGCCATTATGGATTCGAATGTGGCCACAAACGTGAAAGGAGCCGTTATGACTTCGTCGCCCGCGCCTATGCCGAGAGCCGCCAGCGCTACCGTCAGCGCCGCCGTTCCGTCGGCCACGAGCAGCGCGTGCGCCGCTCCCGTGCGTTTGCGTATCGCGTGCTCCATTTCGCGCGCCTTCCAACGGCCTTTGCGCGCTCCGTCGAAACCGAATCTCATGATGACTCCGGTATCCATGACCTCGTCCACCTGTTTTTTCTCGTTCTCGTCGAACAATTCCCACCCCGGCATCAAAAAACACCTTCCTCTATATATCTTTCAAATTGCCGGACGTCCTCCGGCGTGTCTATCTCTATGCTGTCCCGTTCCGTCAGGATGCATTTTATCGTTCTTCCGTGTTCCAGCATCCTCAGCATCTCGAGGCTTTCAGTTTTTTCGAGCGCCGTCGGGGCCCACGCCGAAAACTCGAAAAGCGCTTCCCGCCTCCACGCGTAAGGGCCGATGTGTTTGTAGCGGTAGGGCGCGGCGTGAGGATCGCGCGCGAAAGGTATTGGAGACCGGCTGAAATAAAGCGCCCTTTTATCGTTGTTAAAAACCATTTTCACAATGGAGGAGCGTTCTGTTTCCTCGGGATTGTCAATTTTTTTGGCCAGAACCGCGAGTCCGGCGTCAGTGTCGCCGCGCAGAGCCTCTATCATCGGATCGATCACGTCCTTCGAGACCAGCGGGTCGTCGCCCTGCACGTTCAACACGAAGCGGGACGCTATCTCCCTCGCGACGAAAGCGACACGGTCGCTGCCGGTAGGCAGTTCCGGCGGCGTCATCATCGCCGCGCCCCCCTCGGATTCGACGAGCCTCGCGACCCGTTCGTCGTCCGTGGCGACAATCACTTTATCGACCTCCGAACTGCTCCTGACTCCGTCGAGGACGCGGAGGACGAGTTCTCTTCCGGCCAGTTTCAAGAGCGGTTTTTCGGGCAGCCTGGTGCTGGCGGTTCGGGCCGGAATTACGGCTAACGTCTCTATAGTTCGCGGCATCGTCAACTCACTCCCCACCGAAGGATATCACCAAACGGCGCAAAATTCAGCAGGGAAACG
>JAISDQ010000176.1 GCA_031264605.1 Synergistaceae bacterium
TCGCCGTCGGTTTTTTCGCCCGCTCCGTCGCTGGTCATGAGCTGGTTGGCGAGTTTCCAGCCAATACGGCGAACGGCGACCACAGAACCCAGTATTATCCCGGTGTACTCGGTGAGCGCGCGCCACCCGACACCCAGCATCCCCGCCACGTTCCACGGCACGAACATGCTGAACACCAGCGCCGCGCCTCCCTCGGCCGCGCCGCTGCCTCCCGGCGTCGGGATGAAGTAGAGCAGAAAGAGAAACACCGCCTGCACAAGAACGCACTGAAAGTATTTCACCGGGAAACCGAGCGCCCAAATCATGCAGGGCATCACCGACAACTGCGTCAAAAGCTGCAGGAACGCCACGACGGCGGCGGCGATGAAAGGTTTTCGCCCCGTGGTGAGGAAAGCCCTCACGTTCGCGTTGTAGGCGTCTATCTCCTTGACGGCGAATTTTAAAAGTTTGCTCTCCCATTTTTTCTTCAGGAGCCCGACGCGCCTGAGCAGAGTTATTATGCGGACAGCGGCGCGTTTTACCCAGACGGGCTTCACTATGCTCACTATCAGCGCGGCCCATATCGCGAGTATGAATATCACCACGTAGAAAATAAAACCGCGCGCCCCCCAGCCCAGCGCGGGCAAATCGCCCTCCACCAGCGCGGTGAACGGTATCATCGCGCCGAGCATCAGCATGATAAGCACGGTTCTGATGATCGTTATGGCGACCGACTGCCCCACGCTTATGCCGTTGTGGTACATGATGTACATCTGGAACGGGCCGCCGCCGCTCTGCATCGGCGTGAGCGCGGCCCCGAAGTAGTTTATCCACGTGAGTTCGAGCGACACTTTCCATGAGAGCCTTCCCCCGGCCGCTCTTGTGAGAAGATACATCTTGAGGGCGTCCAGCAGCCAGACGAACAGGACGAACATGAACGCCAGATAAAGCCTGAAGGGATTGGCCCCTTTGAATATCTCCAAAGACGCGCGGTCCATGCTGAAGAACAGTATCGCTCCGCACACCGCAAGCGCCAACAAGAGGAAGAACGCGAGGCCCCTTTTCAGCGACAAGTGCCCGATCTCCCTTTGACGGCCGCGCCGTTACGTAACGCTGAATCCAAAATCAACGCCGATTTTTTCACTTCCGGCTCATTGACGCGGGCTTTCGATCTGCGCCGATATGTCCGACCAGTACGCCGCGAACTTGCGCATCACCGGGACGAGGCGCTCGCGTATTATGTAGGCCATCCTCATCGTTCGCCCGCTCTCCATTACCGATATCATTTCCTCGAGCGTTTCGTTGAGGCGCTTCGAGTCGTCGCCCCAGTTTCCCGACGAAAGCCCGTCGGAAGTTATGCCGAGCAGGGCGCTGCTTTTGGCGAACACCCCGACAAGCCAGTTGATGCCTTCGACGGCCTGGCTGAAGGGAACTTGCGCGTCCTTGTCGCGCCCTTCCTCTATCATGGTCGCGATTCCCTCGAGGCCCTTCAGCAGCGTGGGAATATATCTCCGCCCCTCGTCGACCGATTCCTTTACGAGTTCTATTACCGGCTGTGAGGTGAACCGGACGTCTATGCCGCCCGAGAGCGCCAAAAACGCGTCTTCGTCCTCGAATTGAACGTCGTCGACCGTTATCCCGACGATGACGCGGTTTTTCTCGATGGCGCTTCTTCGCGCGGCTTCGAATATCGCTTCTTTGCCCTCCGCCGCCAAATTGCCGTCGATTGGAAGCTCTACGCCGTCAAGCGTGACTCTCATCTCGGGACCCCCTGACAGAACAAAATTACCTGCCCCGTAATGATACTATAATAACGCGAATAACGCCAGCAAAGGCGGGATAAAGAGCGCCTCCGCGCGGCGCTGTGCCGTAAAATAAAGGACAGGCATGAAATATTGCGGCGTCCGCGCGTAGGGGCGCGCGTCGCGCGTCCGCCGTTATCCGATGTCGGCGGGGCCGTAAAACACGCGACGGGGAACGTACCTCATATTTACAAATTCACGTAATCTTGATTATTGGGAGTGAGTACGGACGCGCGATGCGCGCCCCTACAAAATTTATGGCTTACTGCGTAGAGATTTACAAAAACGCGAAGAAAATGACCGGCAAAAACGTGTTCAACCTCTTTGAAAAATACGGCGTCCTCGGTTACGTTATCGATTGTTACGGCGCGCTTCACACTATCGGCGCGCAATATACGATAGAGGGCATAGGCGAGTTTATCGCTTCGCGGGAAACTGGCTGATCTGCTTCCGGCACGGTCATCTTTTCACGGCAAACTCGTTATAACCGCCGGTTTCACATCCCGATAATTTTTACCTTTCTCTATGGCCCTATGGCCGGAACATTCATAATATCCTTTTGTGATTATCCAAGCGCTAGAATATCTTCCTCGTCAAGTCCCGTACATTTCTTTATTGTCTCAAAGGGCAGGCCCTCCGAAAGCATAGAACGGGCAACTTCCATTTTCCCTTCTTCTTTGATATCTTCGATCGCAAGCTCCCTTTGCACCTGACTGATAGGTACCCACGGCATTTCAAACTCCCCCTTCACATTCGGGTCTATGTCGTCCCGCCTCACCTGAAGCACGCTGCCGACGAAGTTCATTATAAACCTTATCCGAGCGCGAAGTTGGAGACAGGCTCGCCATAACAACTGCGTCTTCATGCGGATATTTCCCCAAAACGGCAAAACTACGGCGCGAATCGAGCAAACGGCGGTGAGCGCGGCGTTGTCGCCGTGGTATTATCCGGCTTGTCAGGGTGCGTTGAGATAAGGCTGTCGGGGAGAATGGATTTTAAAATACGCGTTCCTGATAGATACGAATTACTAATGCAACGATATATATAATTGTCGCATTGGACGTAAATAAATTATCATAATCTACAAAATTATACAAGAGGTTGAGCGGTAAAAAACGGCCCGGCGCCCGACGATCTTGACGGCGCCGGGCCGTTTTGCGGTTACAGGTTCAGTTCCAGGTAAGTTTTTTCTATCCTCTCCCTGTCGATGCCTATATAGTTCAGCGTGACCCCGCTGATCGAATGGTTCAGAAGTTTTTGAACCAGGCCGATGTCCCCGTTGTTTCTCTTATACACGTGATACCCAAACGTTTTACGAAGGGAATGAGTGCCTATGTTATCGAGCCCCACGGATTTTCCGGCCGCTTTCAGTATCCTCCACGCCTGGCTTCGGCTCAGGCGTCCGCCCTTCCGCGATGTAAAGAGCGGAGAATCCGCGTCGCGCTCTTCGCGCTCAGCGAGATATTCCACAATGGCGTTTTTGACGGACTGATTGATGGGAAACGCCTTCTTTTTTCCGGTTTTCCGTTCCCTCAGTTCTATGGTTTTCGGCACCTGCCCGTTGCCGTCGCAAACGTCTCCCACCGATAACGACAGTATGTCTCCGATTCTGAGCGCGGTGTTGATTCCGATAACGAACATAAGTTCGTCCCGTTTTTTCGCGCTCAGAACTTCCCTCATCTCAGCTATTTTTTTCACGTCGCGTATCGGACTCACTTCCATTTTCCCCGGCCCCCTGTATTTTAAAATTCGGCTGTGCGGGAGAAATGGTCGTGCCGCGCAGGGGCAATTCGTTTTCAATGCGACAATTATATAAACTGTCGCAAAGTTTGAATACTTGGTTTTTGTAATTTTATCCGTGTTTGCCGAAAAAATTCGCCGAGGAGTGATCTTTTGTGAAAGTGCGATCTCCGTTGTTCATTGTCCTGTTGATTTTGGCCTCCGTTTTATTCGGCGTTCTCCGCGCCGCTCGATGTTTCGCGGCGGAGGACGCCATCGCCGTCGTGATAGCCGCCGAGGGCGGCGTGTCGGTGTCGCGCGGCGGGAAGGTCCTGCCGCTGGCGCTGAAAGACCCGATTTATCTGAGCGACACCGTGATGACCGGCGCGGACGGGCGGGTGCAGATATTCTTCAACGACGACAGCACCGTGACCATGACGCCGGGCACGAATCTTGAGATGACGGCCTTCGCCGACGAGGGCAAATCCTCACGGTTCGCCGCCGACCTCTTTCAGGGCGCGATTCGCCTCATTACCGGAGGGATAACCGAGAAAAACCCCGAGGGCTTCAATGTGACGACGCCGCTCGCGACGGTCGGCATCCGGGGGACGATATTGTATATGGAAGCCGATGACAGGCACACTACCGTCAAGGTGCTCAACAGCGACAAGACCGTGATGGTTAACGGCGTGTCCGTGGCCGAGTCGTTCAAGATAACCGTGAGGCTCGACGAGGAACCTGAATTGGAGCCTCTGGCTTCCGGCGAGGCCGACGAAACTACTGCCGCGTTCATCATCCCGGCCGGCGGCGCGCCGGAAGCGTCTCCGACCGAGGACGAACCGGGAGGCGATGCCGGAAACGGCGGTATGGAGACGCCCGAAACCGGCGCGGAAAATCTGATGGATGACGTCACAACTCACTTGCGCGAGATCAGGCCTGTCACGCCTCTCACGCCGATGGTCATGGGGAATTACGTTGAGGATGGGTTTGTCAATAGGAGCATAACCGCCACTATTTCCACCTGGGGGACTCCCATACTTGAGTTCCTCGCGGGTGAATTCGCGTCGTACTCATTCGAATTGGACTTGATGACCGGCGCGATAACCAACGCCGTGACGAGCGGAAAGCTCAACGGTTCATCACCCACAGTCAACTGGAATCTCACGGGAGGATCAGGCGACTGGCTCACGGGCGTATCCGGATTCAGCGGAGTGGGCGATATCACGGGCGTTCCATTAAACGTCAGCTATGCCAAACTGGGTCCCGGAGGGTCGATCCCGGCGGCGATCGGCGATCCCGTCTCAGTGGTGATTTATCTCGTAGATACCAGTAACCAATATGTAGAATTCCCGCTCCTTGACGGTTCGCGCGTCCAATAGGAGGAACGGATATGACACGAGCGAAATTCATCGAAGTTGTATTTTTCGCGCTCTGCGCGGCATTTATTTGCGCGGCCTCCGCGCTCGCCGCTGACGGTCCGCCCGGCGCGGAGCGAGCCGCGGAACTGCTCGGGAGGGGACAGGCGGAGGAAGCGTACAGAATTTACTCGGCGCTCCTGCGCGAGTTTCCCGAGGACGGCGCGGTAAATCTGGGCCTCGCGCGGTCGGCTATGGCGGCGAACCGTCCGCATCAGGCCATCATGGCCTACGAGCGGCTGATAGCGAAATACCCGGGCGAACTGGCGCTGTACCGCGAAATTGCGGCGGCCTATATGGCTGTCGGCGACCCGGAAACGGCGAAGCGGTACCTCGCGCGCGACGCGTCGCTGAATCCCGACGACGTCTCCGATTGGGCTGTCCGCATGGGCGAGGCGTACAACAGGTTTCAGTTCCACGGCAAACTCAGGGCGGGATTTCTGTTCGACGGCAACGCCAATCAGGGATTGGATTCAAACCGAATCACGCTGGGGGGATTCGCCGTAACCATGCGTGACGCGGAGAAAATCGATACGTTCGGCGGGTATCTCGCCGGCGATTTCGACGCCGCGTACCGCGCGTCGAGGACGAGCCCGTGGTGGGTGGTCGGCGACGCGCATTTTTATCTGCGGCGGGACGGGGCGGGCGGACTGAGCGACGCCGAAATGGACTACTCGCAGTGGTACAGAATATCCGGCGGAATACGCCGCCTAACGCCGAACTCGCTGTTCGACATCCGTCTGAAGGGCGAGATATTCGACTACGATTTCTACAGAACGGTATACGCGTACGGCCCTGAAATAACTTACACGAGGGCGGTATCTCGGACGCTGCACCTTATAACCCGGGCGGGCGTCGAACGGCGCGATTACGTGCGCAACGGCGACCACAGCGGGACTTACGGCTACGCCGGCGAGTACGCGCGGTTCCTGTTCGGCGCGGCGGAGCACGAATTCGTGATAGGCGGGCGATACCTGTTCGCCGACGCGGAGCGCGATTTCGCGTCCTACGGCGCGTGGGAGGCGTCGGCGTCCATGCGCTTCAAACTCGGCGGCGGGTGGGAACTCTCGCCCTCCGTCAGTTACGCCGAGGAGAGATACGACGCGCCAGCGACCGTGCTGGAGACGGACGACCGCCGGGACAGGAGGTTCCGCGCCGGCCTGAACGCGCTATACCGAATAAA
>JAISDQ010000110.1 GCA_031264605.1 Synergistaceae bacterium
GCGATTGCGTCGGCTCCTGCCGCGCCGCGCACACCGGCAAGGCTGAAAGTTTTCGTGATTTCCTTCGCGCCGTTGTAATCGCCGGTACCAAGTTTGAACGCGATTTTACGCGCTTTGTAGGTCAAACTCGCCATTAGATAACACTCTCCTTTTTGATTTTCGCGACTTCGCGGCGTAAAGCCGCCGTGTCCGCGACCTGTATATTGCCTTCGTCCTCCGCTTCGGCGTCCGGTTCGCTCTGCGTAAGACGGATAAGCCTTGAATCGTCAACTGGGTATCTGCCGAACAACATAACTTCTTTATCTACAGCCACTTTTCATATCTCCTTTAGCTTGCCAAATGTATGTATCCTTTTTCCGGCGCGTAAATCGCCTCTGATATGCGCATAAGGTAAAGCGTCTGAAATCTCTGATGGAGAGCCCAGACTTCCGCGAAGTTTTCAACGGATATATCGACCGCGCGGCCGATAAGGTGATAACTTGTATCGACTCCGCCGACCGCCGCGTTATGCCTCGCGCAACGCCAGCCCGATGTAACGCGTATCGGCCGGCCGTATGCCGCGCGTAAGGTATCTATGTAAACGAGAATACGGTCATTCAGTTGAAAACCTTTTGCGCGGCACGGACAATCGGCGTTTTTGCACATTTCTTTACGAGGAATAGTTCTGACAGATTAGGGTTTTACGTATTGACCGACGAAGAGATTCTTCGTGTTTTCCCTCTTAAATTGACAGCAGTGGTCACGACATGACAATAGCGGCGAAATCGGCTAAAATGTTTTCACCGTCCGAAGGGAGGCGCGAGACTATGAAGGATATAAAAATGTTCATGATGGCAACCTGCCCTCACTGCCGAAGGGCTTTGGAGCTGATGGACGAGATTTACGCGGAGCACCCGGAGTACAAAAAAATAAAGCTCGAAAAAATAGACGAAAACAAAGACCCCGATTACGCCGCCAAGTTCGACTATTATTACGTCCCCACGTTCTACGCGGGCGATGAGAAACTGCACGAGGGCGTCCCGTCCAAAGAAGCTATAGAGCGCGTGTTCGCCGCCGCGAGTTAAACGCGGTTCATACGGGCGCAGCGGATAATTTGGGGGGCCGCTTACCGGAAAACTCAGCCAGCCCGGGAATACCGGGCTGGCGTGAAAGACTCGCGGACGGAATATCCCCGGGCCCGCGGTTCAAGGACTTTCGCCAGTCAAAGCGCCGGTTTGTATTGAGCGCCTTATTGCGGTCTGCCCCGCGAATCCGCGTTTATATCGACGGTCCCGTCCTCCGGGCATCTGAAAAATTTTGACTCGAACACGTCGGTATCCGCCGGTTCGACGTCCGCGTCGTAGGTGAACATTTTGTAGGAGAGCCAGCTTTTGACCTGGGCGTCTTTCACGGTCGACGCGTCCGAGTAGAGATCCTTGTTGAAAGCGGCGTAATATACCGGCTTCGACTCGTCCGCGTCCAGCGTGACCGCCGTCTCGGCGCCGGGCTCGATGTACCACCAGCCTTTAGTGACTTCGGAGCCGGACGTCTTGTCGGTATAGCAGAACGCGAGGCTGAGTTTTTTGTCCAGCGAATTGCGGACCGTGACGGTCGACGCTTCCGCGGAGACGGCGACCGTCAGCGCGGACACGACGAACAGCGTTAGAAAAGCTATTTTCACTATACTCTTGACATGCTTCATAACTACTCACCCTTTCTTCACTCGTCTTGCCGGATATTGCACACGGCGCCCGCAGCGGCGTTTCATATCGTTTCATTCATCAGTCCGTCGCATCATCCGCCCCCCTCCGTTAAATGCCGTCCTCCGGCGGAGCTATCACGACCATGACCCGGCCGCATATCCTGGGCCCCCAGTCCTCGGAAAGTTCTTCGTGGGTGACGTGAATTTTCTGGCCGTTCGAAGCCACGAGGTCCTTGCCGTCCGGAGTGTCGTATATTTTTTTGACGCTCGCCTTGTCGCCGTAAATCACAAGCGCCACGCAGCCTGAGTACACATCCTCGGCCGGGTTCACTATTACCGTGCTGTTCTCCTTTATGCCGTAACCTTCCATGCTTCTTCCCTCGGTCATCACGGCGTACGGAAGCGTATCGCGGCGCAGCGATCCCAGATTTACCCTGTTTACCGCTATGGCGTCCCCTATGCTGTAGTCGGCGTAAATCTCGAAACCGGGCCCGCAGCAGGCCGATATGCTGGACAGGGGCACGTAAACCTTGCCGCCCAGGGCGTAAAGGCCGCAATCCAGCCTCTCCAGCCCCGCGTCGAACAAAGCCTCTATCTCCCTTCGGTCGCCCTCCCTAACGGTTTTGTCCTCGGGGAACATCCTCCCCTCTTCGCGCAATATCCATTCGCTGGACAGCCCGGTCGCTTCCAGCAGACTGCGCAGAAAATGAAAAGACGGTTCCTTGGCGCCTCTTTCTATCTCGGCGAGATATCCCCTGCTCGTCTCTATTATGTCGGCCAATTGCTGCTGGGACATATTTTGCGAGGTTCTGTACTGCCTGATTCGCCTTCCTACCTCGGCTATGCGGCGGCCTTCCGATGTTTTCATTTGAGTCATACCCCGCTTGACATGATGCAATACGCATCTATAATAAGCTTCGATTAGCTTCATCGAGTACGGATATATTAACTCATGAAGCTAAAAGGGACAAGGCCGTTTTACGCGATTTATTCGGAGGTGCTTTGCCATGCTCGCTCTCTGCGACTGCAACAATTTTTTCGTGAGCTGCGAACGGCTCTGCCGCCCGGAACTGAGGAACCGTCCCGTGGTGGTGCTATCCAGCAACGACGGATGTATAATCGCGAGATCCAACGAGGTCAAGGCCATGGGCGTCCCGATGGGGCAGCCCTACTTTCAGGCGCGGGCTTTATTGAGGGAAAAAGGCGTCGTAGTCTGTTCCGGCAATCACACGCTGTACAAAGAAATATCCGAAAAAGTCATGCGAACGCTCGGGCGCTTTACCGACGCGATCGAGGAATACTCGATAGACGAGGCGTTCCTCGCCGTCCCGGCGATGGTTGAAAATCCGGCCGCTTATGCCGCGAGGATACGCCAGGATATCGGCAGGACGATAGGCGTGCCGATTTCGGTCGGGATAGCGCCCACAAAAACCCTGTCGAAACTCGCCTCTGAAAGGGCGAAAAAAACCGAATCAGGCGTGCTGGAGATAACGAAGCGGAACCTTGGCGAAATGCTTGAAACCACTGCGATAGAGGACGTCTGGGGCATAGGGAGAAAAACAGCCGAATTCCTGAATCGGTATGGAATCTACAACGCGGGGCATTTCGTGACCAAAGACCCGGTATGGGTGAAAAAACGCCTGACGATAAGAGGAATTCTGACCCAGTTCGAACTCAAAGGACAGCCCTGCATCCCGCTCGCCGCCGAGCGTCAGCCTCCCAAATCGATACAGGTCTCCCGTACGTGGGGAACCGTGCTGGAATCTTTCGGCGACGTCCTTCTCGCGATGACGGACAACGTTTTGAACGCGGGAAGGCAGCTCCGCCAAAACGGCCTCGCGGCGGGCGCCATGTCGCTCCATATCCGCCACGGCTACCGCCATCATGGGCAGTGCGGGTACTTTACGCGTGACATTCATTTCGACGGCCCGGCGTCGAGCGACATCGAGCTTGCCGACTCCGCGAAATATATTCTGGAAAGGATATACCAGGCGGGTTACAAGTATACGCAGGGCGGCGTGATATTGTACAATCTCTCCGACGCCAAATTCCGCCAGCGCGAACTGTTCGGCGACGGGGTTTATGAACGGCGTTTGAGGCTGGAGCGTTTTTCCGGCGCGGTAGACGCGATAAACGAACATTTCGGCGTACGCGCGATATACCCCGCCTCGCTGGCGATCAAGAGCAAGAAATGGCTCCCGAACAGAAATTATTTATCGGAGAAGCGGTACAGTTTGACCGGTCAAGTAGCGACGCGGGCATGTCAGGCGCGGTTGCGGGCGGTATAGCGGATTCGCGCTTTGAGCGGAACTATATCAAGACCAAAGAATTCGAATTTTTCACGTATTGCCGCGAAGCGACCGGCGAGAGCGACACGCTTGCCGCGATAACAGGCGGCATTGCCGAAACCCGCCGCGGCATCGCGGAGGCGATCGCCGGCAGGTTGAATATCTCCGCGGTCCCCATTTCCGCTGAAGAAGCCATGAGTCATTTCGGTTTCCTGGGCCAGATTGTGGGGCGGGACAACCCAGCTTCGAGCCGGGCGACTCAAAAAGCGCTGGGCTGGAAACCAACGGGGCCCTCGCTTTTGCGGGATTTAGCGTCGGATCACTATTTCGCGTAAATACGGAAAAACCTTAAAACCGTTGGTTTGCCCGGCGCGGAAATTTTACCTCAGGCCTACGCTGCCCGGAGGGAAATAAGGGATGAGTTCCTTTATCAGCTCGGCGTTGTTGAGTTCTTTGGAGCACTCGAACAATTT